>JBHIDF010000018.1:0-10550 GCA_046759945.1 Nitrosopumilaceae archaeon | reverse complement strand
TGCTTTCTGTCTTTTCTGTACCTTCTATGATTTCTGTCTTTTCTTCGGACATGTCGACTAGTACAAAGTCAGGATAATTTAAATCTAAAAACTGGAGATCAACTAAGGGGAGTTGTTCCTTACAAATTCACCTTTTATGGTTATCGTAGAAGGAGTCATAAATGAAATATTCTACTAGTGAAATTCTTCGAATTTTGGAAGGTGGTTCAAAACAAGAAAAGATATCTATTATTGAATCATTGTGGAACTCCTCTGATCCTGAGGTTATTAATTTAGTCATTGAAAGACTTGACGATTCAGAGATAGCTGTCAGAGGCGAGTCATTTAGCTCGTTGATCCTGAACGAAAACCAAATTACTGAACATTTGATAGCGGCTCTGAAGCATCAAAGTAAAAACGTTCGCGGCTTCTCTAGTCTAATTCTTGCAAACAGAATGGAACTTGATTCGATCAAAGATATCATCAAACTTACAAAAGATCAAAGTTCAATGGTAAGGTCGTGCGCACTTGGGGCCCTTGGTTACATGAAAGCCAATGAAGCAATAGAAAGTATCTACAGTTGTCTTGACGATCCAAACTTGGAAGTAAAAAGAAGTGCTATAAGTGCTGGAATTGACATTGGCGACAAAAATATTCTACAAAACATAGAAAGATTTTCAGATGATGAAGATTCTGAAATTAGAAAACTTGTATCAGAAGCCATAACAAAATTTTCATAAAGTGGACCGAGTGGGATTTGAACCCACGATCTCACCCATGCCAAGGGCGTATCCTACCAGACTAGACGACCGGCCCTCCATTTCTGTTAGACACTTTCTGACTGCACTTGTTTTTTGGATGGATTATTAACGTTTAGCTATAATCTTAGAAACACACAAGATCAAACTGACAGAAGATATTTATCCGTTAGAAAAGGGATCTGCCAAGTGGTAGTCGATAACAAATCAACACTAATTTTTTTTCATATACTGAAAGAAGATCTTGCAATTTTCAGATTGGTTCCAACCGATGGAAAAGTTCCTGAATACAAAGGAGGACAGTTCATTACCATAGGGATGCATGTTCCAAGTGAAAACAAAATAGTCAGAAGGGCATACTCGATTGCTTCACATCCAGAGAATAGAAAGTACATAGAATTGTACATAAGATGGGTTCGTAAACCTTTGCCCGGACGACTAACAACGCAGCTTTTCAACGCAAAAGAGGGAGATGAGATATCATGGATAAAACCGACAGGGGCCTTTACCCTTAACGAAAAACTTCCCAATGGACAAAAAGATGAGAGGAGAATCGTGTGTCTTGGTGGCGGTACTGGCCTTGCTCCCTTTGTTAGTTATGCACAACACCTACACGATACAGGAGATAAGAGGGAGATAATAGTGCTCCATGGTGCCAGTTACGTAGACGAGCTTGGCTACAAAGAACTCCTTACTGATTTAGAAAATGAAAGCCTCGATCGAGGAAAGGACAAGTGGAACTTCACCTACAGGGCTGCCATTAGCAGACCTCAAGAATGGTTTAACAGGGCTTGGAGCGGACATGCAGGAAGAGTGGAGACTTTTGTACGACCGAGGGATGGGGAACCTTCTGCACTAGAAAAAATAGTGGGAGAAAAAATTACACCTGAAAATACTATCTTTTACATATGTGGATGGCAGGGTACGATAGATGGTTGCCTAGACGTTCTTGGCCCGCAAGGTTTTGTGACGGAGAGACAAAAGAAACCTGATGGCAGTTTTTCAGTAATGTACGAATCATACGGATAAACCGAAAAAATTCTGTCTGAAAAGATAATATGTCATAGTCAGAGGTGAAACTGCGGGGACGTAGGTTAGCATGGTATACTGCCAGCCTCGGGCGCTGGATGTCGTGGGTTCAAGTCCCATCGTCCCCAGTTTAGTAAACAATAGGTCAATCATTGAAATATAACTAATTTGATAGCTGTACAATTGACAATTGCGATTTATCTCGCACACCTAAATCCTGTAACAAAGTCACACATCGAAATTATTGAAGAATTGAAGAAAGAGACTGAAGTAAGGGTTATGCCAGTTATATTCATTAAAGGAAAAAAAGAAATCAACACCAAAAGTTTTCCTTTTAGTTTTGAGATGAGAAAAAAGATGCTCCAATCGATATTTGGCGATTCAATTTCTGTACTTTCAAATTACACTTTTTACGCGCCTTTTGTAAAATACTTGCCTCCCCTACTTTCTCCATTTTCTTGGCAGATAAAGAAGCAGATACTCAATGGAATTTCAGATCATTTCTTCACATATACTGGTGACAAATCAGAAGGGGTTCTTCTGAAGTTATACGGACTTCATCCTAAAGTCGGTACAAGAAAAAGAATTTCTGCATCCTTTGTGAGAAACAAGATCTACGAGGAAGGCCAAGGACATGATACGGATTGGGAGAGATACGTCCCTACAGAGGTAGTAAAAATCATTCGTGATAATTGGGAGTTGATAAAAAGATTTTGCAACGCAGAGGATCAAACTCGACAAATTTCAGGAATGAAATTTCCAGAGGAAGGTTTTCAGAAGAAATAGATTAATTACAGAAAAATTGCAATTTTTTGTGAAAGCATCTATTTCAAAATTCATCTGGTTCGATGGCAAGTTTGTTACTGCCAAAGAGGCTAGAGTTCCTGTAACGACTCATGTGATACATTATGGTACCTCTATCTTTGAGGGTCTGCGCGGTTACTGGAACTTAAGAAATCTCAATATATTCAGACTTCAGGATCATATCAAGAGATTTCGAAACTCCGGGAAATTTTATTCCATTTCGCTGAAATTTACAAATAATGAGATTGCAGGTGCAATAATCAATCTCTGTAAAAAAAATAAAATAAAGGAATCGTGTTACCTCCGAGCTGTTTATTTTGTTGGCAATTATGGAATAAATTTGAACGTTACAGAAAAAGCACCAACTCACGCAGCAATATTCGTGTTTCCGTTTGGAGATTTATTTAATAAAAATGGGATTAGTGCTGCAGTGTCTTCATGGAGAAGAATTCATGACACGTCTACTCCGACACTAGCAAAAGCAGGTGGGCATTATCTAAATTCGATCTTAGCCACACAAGAATGCATCCGTAATGGATATGACGAGGCAATATTGCTCGACCAATTGGGAAATGTCAGTGAAGCACCTGGAGAGAATATCTTCATTGTAAGAAATGGCAAGTTGATTACTCCTCCGACTAGTTCCTCTGCGCTAGAGGGAATAACCCTTGATTCGGTGATCAAAATAGCTGATGATATTGGATGTGAAGTAACGATGAGGGAAATTCCAAGAAGCGAGCTTTACCTAGCGGATGAGATTTTTCTCACAGGTACGGCAGCCGAAATTACGCCCATAATTTCAGTTGATAAGAAAAAGATTGGGGGCGGGAAAAAGGGGCCTATAACAAAAAAGCTTCAATCCATGTATTCCGATATAGTGATAGGCAAAACCAAAAAGTATTCACATTGGTTGACATCGGTGTATTAGGTTGAAGGTAGCTCAAATAGGAACAGGAGGGTGGGGCAAAAACCACTTGAGAATTCTCTCAAAACTCGGTGTCTTGAGTGCTGTGTGTGACGCAGATGGAGAAAAAGCAAAAGACTTTGGCAAAAAGTATTCAGTGAGTCATTATGAAACTATTGATAAACTGATAGATCTTGAGGAATTTGAGACTGCATTTGTTTGTACACCAACAGCAACTCACTTTGAGATAGCATCAGAGCTCTTACAAAAAAAGAAAAATGTCTTTGTAGAGAAACCGATGACTTACAAGACAGACGAAGGAGAAAAACTGCTAAACCTCGCGGATGAAAACAAAGTTGTCCTTTCTTGTGGATATATAGAGAGATTTAATCCTGCGGTGGACTTAGTAAAGGAATTTGTAAGATCAAAAAAATTTGGTGAACTAATCATGTTAGAATTTCATCGAGAAAGCAGAATGCCACTTCACATAAAAGATGTGGGCATAATCTATGACACATCCGTTCACGATATTGACACAGCCATGTGGCTTTTCGATGATACTCCCGACGTTGTATTTGCGAGAGCTGGAAAAATAAAACATGAACACGAAGATTTTGCTACAATAATGATGGGTTTTAAAAATGAACGAGTCGCGATAATTTCATCTAATTGGATTACCCCCACAAGGGTTAGAACTTTTAGTGCAGTATGTACTGATGGAATAATTTCTTCAGATTTCATTTCTCAAGATGTAAAGATTGAAACAAGGAACAATACAGAAATTCCAAGAAAAGAGAAACGGGAGCCACTTTTATTGGAGATACAAAATTTTCTGGCTGCTACAGAAAACAAACAAGACCTTATTGTTAAGCCAAAACATGCGGTAAACGTTACTAAAATTGCAGAAGCAGCACTTTTATCTAGCCAAAAAGGTACTCCAATTTATCTAGATTTAAAATGAATAAGAAAATGATGGACATCCTAGCATGTCCCATTGACAAACATTTTCCTCTTGAGATTTTTCCGACAAAAATAAAGGATGAGATTATAGTGGAAGGAGCTATATACTGCACTGATTGTTCCAGATTTTATCCCATAATTGACGAAATTCCAATTATGTTGCCTGATGAGCTAAGAGACAAGAATCAAGACATGGAATTCTTAAAAAGAAATCAATCAAGTTTGCCAGAAAAAATAGCAAATAATGCATCTCCTTGGCATCTATGATCTATTTTGGTTACTAATTTCATTTCGCAAACAGCAAAGATCGGAAACAATGTCAAGATATGGCATTTCACGTATATCGGTGATAACGTCGAGATAGGAAATAATGTAAAAATCGGTTCATTGACCCACATAGATTATGACGTAAAGATAGGGGAAAATACAAAGATTGAAGGGCTAGTCTATATTCCTCCACTATCAAGAATTGGAAAAAATGTTTTCATCGGCCCTTCTTCTACTTTCACAAACGATCCCTATCCTCCAAGTGAGAAGCTAGTGGGTGTTATTGTAAAAGATGGTGCAGTAATAGGAGCGAAGGTGGTCATTAAAGCCGGAGTCAACGTAGGCAAGAATAGTGTTGTTGCAATGGGTTCTATTGTAACTAAGGATATTCCTGATGAGACTGTGGTGATGGGAGTACCAGCAAGGGTAGTGTATTCAAGGGATGAATATAACAGAAAAAGAAAGAACTGGGAGACTAGCTAAGAGCTCATTTGTTTTTGGAAAATCCAATTCTTTATTTTTGAGAAAATGTAAATCCAAACAACTAGCAAACCTATTCCAATTATGGCTTTAATTAATGATGAAATCGTAGGATTGAGTTCGTCGTAACCAGTAATTGAAATTGGAGCAGTGAAAATGACTAGAACTCCACCTCCAACAATAATTAAGATCCACATCACAAAAATAAAAGAAAAGATTTGAGTCCCAATCATAGTTTTACTCCCATCATAAAAGCAGTAATTAATGCAAGAGCTGCTGAGAATAAAGTCAGTCTGAATATCACGTATCCAATTTCTTTTTCTGTTAAAGGTCTTCCCGCAAGAATTAGCCTTACTAGAGTAATAGGCGCATCCTTATCCTTGGTCGCCATAAGTTTGAAATCATCGGTATGAGCGGTTGGATTTTTTATTTCTCTGTGTTCTACTAGCCGCTTCATGCTGGATAAAAACAAAAATGAGTTTATGACTGCAGGAAGTAGTGCAATCGCAGCTATAATTTCCACATGGCCAACAATTGCGATCACTCCATACATAGCACCGAGTGTTAGTGCACCGGAATCACCGGGAAAAATCTTACTAGGGAATTTATGATACCTGTAAAAAGCTAATGATACAAAACCTAGAGGAAGACTTGCAATAGCTATTTCGTAATTCCCTAGAACAAAAAGTGAAGCAGTTAGTGCAAAGCTAGCTATCGTCATGAAGCCGCTTGCCACTCCATTTAAAACGTCGATGGAGTTTATTGTATTTCCAGTTATAGGAATCATGAAAATAACTAAACCTAGGTAAAGAATCGGAATCTTAACACTGCCAAAAAGAGGAAATGCTAGATTCGGATCAAAAGCTCCAAGCAAGAGGATTGGAACTGCTGCTCCAGCAAGTGCTACAGGCTTAAACCAAGCCCCCATGACTTTTCTATCATCAACGAGTCCCACTAAGAAAGCAAGAGACGAAGTGGTAAGAATAGCAATTATCTCAGTTATCGGAAAGAAAACAAAAAGGACAAGTTCGGAGGCTATAATCCCGATAATGATTGATGGACCACCTGGACGTGGTACCATTGCACCTCCTATTCTATTGTAGTCTTTAACTGTAAGATTTCTCCCTTGAAGAGCTCGTATTAAGTATGGCGTAATTACGTAAACAGAAAAAAAAGCAATAACTGAGGCTAATACGGCAATAACAATTTGATCTTGCAATTATCTTACCTTTCTGAGCTGTAACTTTATGTTATCTGCTAGGGTTGAACCAATTTTATCAATTTCAGCTAATTTTTTCACTGGAACCTTGGATAGGTCGTTAAGATTTTTTATACCATGTTTATACAATGTCCTCGCTCTGATTCTTCCGATACCCGGTACCCTTATCAGTTCTACTAGTTCCTCCTTAATTCCGTACGAAATCCTTGTCCGTAAAAGATTAATTTCCTCTAGAAGATCTACACGGTCTTCCTGCTTGGCTAGTTCGTACAATGAGTAAACAAGCCAGTCTCCAGTTTCTACCATTCTATGGATGTCACCGGCTTCTATTCCCAGATCGTCCGCAAGCCATTTCTCAGTATACTCGTTTATCCATGAATACATTGCTAGAAGGCTTCGAGAGCAGTCGTACTCCGAAGTAGGTTCAATTAACTCCGGTGCATGATTATCAAGGAGGGTACCTATTGTTTCATAGTCTTTGTTACGAAGTGAGAATTTAGGTAAAAACTCATCACAGTTTGTTATAAGATGCAAAAAACCAAGTGTATGTTTTTTTTCCTTTGAGGATGTTCGTAATCCTATCCTGAAATAACTTGCAGTAAGGGGATCAATGTATAACATAGATACCTTTTTTCCAAATGCTGTTGCTATGTATCGTTCCCCTTTTTTGAGAATCATTTCTTCATTAGTCAGAAATCGTATCGCTATCTGAATTCGGAATTTTATTGTTGTCTTACTTGACTGAAAACCCCCTAAAGTTCCCAAAAAGAAATCAATAATTTCTTCTTTCTTAATTCCAGGAGTTGTAGCAATCAAACTCAGGACATGAGTTCTAAGAGCTTTATCATCTGTTAATTTTGATACTATAGGTTCTGGTATTCCGTTTACGTAATCTTCAAGCAATTCATTGCCATTTGAATTTCCAACAATTATAGCCTCGCCAAATTCGTCATATTGTGGTCTACCTGCTCGACCGCAAAGTTGTTTGTACTCAAGGACACTAATTGGTTTATTCGTTCCTAGTTTCGAATCATATCTATTAATGGTAGAAATCACTACACGTCTAGCCGGCAGGTTCACACCAGCTGCAAGTGTTGGCGTAGAAGCAAGTAATTTTATTTTTCCATTACGAAATTCGGATTCTATTGTTTCTCTGCAGTTATGAGTTAGTCCTGCATGATGAAACGCAACTCCTTTTTTAACAAGATCTGCAAGTGTTTTGATAAGCTTTGTGCGTTCGTTGTTATTTAGGATTTTTTGAGAAATTCTGTCCAACTCTTTTCTTTCTTTTTGTGAAATGACTTTTTCAATGACGTCGGCTGCTTTTGCGGCAGCTGAAGCAGACCGAGCTCGCGTCTCGGCGAACAAAAGAGATTGTCCTCCGTTCTTAACAGATTCTACTCCCAGATCTACAGTTGGACCTCTTATGCTTGACTTTATTTCAAAATTCCTTCCATCCTGCATCATTACTACGCCATGATCATACACTCCTTCAGAAAGAGGTACCGGTCTCCATTCGTTTTTTACCGATTTGCAATCAAGCCATGACGCTATCTCAGCTGCATTGGTGATCGTTGCACTTAGTGCAAGTATCTGAGGCTTTTGTCCGAGTGATTTCAATCTAGCTAATATTATCTCGAGTGTAGGGCCTCTTTCATCATCTCCGATAAGATGGACTTCATCCGCGATAACAAGGCCTATTTCATCAATCCACTCAGTCCCATGACGAATGATAGAATCCATCTTTTCATTTGTAAGAACAATAATGTCACCTTTCTCCAGATTTTTATCTAGGGAATCAAAGTCACCGGTCGATAGTTTTACCTTTATTTTTCTTCCAAAATCTATGGATTCAAGTTTTCGAAATTCTTCGAACTTTTCAGAAGCTAGAGCACGAAGAGGACTAAGATAGACAATTTTTTTCTTGTTTGAGAAAAGGTGATTTATAATTGCGAGTGTTGCTATGAGGGTCTTCCCACTAGCAGTAGGTGCAGAAACAAGAATGTTCTCTTCTTTCAGCAGACCTGCTTTTATGCTCTCTTCTTGTGGTGGATAAAGGTCTGAGTATCCTTGGTCTTGAAGAAATTTTATGCATGGTTTTGGGATATTAAGGTCCGATATTTTCATGCCCGGTTAATATGACCGGGTTTTGATTCATAAATAGCTCCTTCACGCATCATCCTTCGAATATAGTTGTATGCTTCATCATCTGTGAATTTACCAGTTTTAGCAAGTTCTCTAACCAGTAACTTTTCCTCTACTGGATTCTTGGGTTCACCTTCTAAGGATTTTAGAACATCCATAAAGAGTTGCATCTTTGATACTTCACTACGAGGTCTGCCTTGAAGAACTCCTAGATCAACTTTGCCGGTGTTGACGTCTATACCAGCATCCTCGAGCATGCTTTGTATCAAGAATATCGCCCTCTCTGCATCTTCAACATCCACCTGATTTTTCAAAAGCATTCTTGCCCTAGCTGTTGACAGTCGAATTAGTCCTTCCAGTTGTCTTGGAGTTACCGTAATCATTTCTTCTGATTCGACGTTTCTCATCTTCATATAAAATTCCAGTATTTTTTCTTCAGCTTCTTTTGTTAGAACTGGATCTAATCTTTTTGCATAAGCAAGGTACTTCGTAAGAATATCCACGTCGATTAATCCCTTTGTATCTGGGACACCACGTCTATGCAAACTTAAGATGTGTTTTGCAATCCTAGTGTCTCTTTCCTTTCGAGGAATATCTCTGACAACAAAAATCAGATCAAACCTAGTTAACAGTGGTATTGGCAAGTTGACGTTTTCTGTGATATTCTTATACGGATCGTATTTTCCGTAGAATGGATTTGCCGCAGCCAAAATGGAAGTCCTAGCGTTAAGGGTTGCAACAATGCCTCCTTTTGCAATGCTAGCAGACTGCTGCTCCATTACTTCATGAAGCGCGCTTCTATCCTCGGGTCGCATCTTATCAAATTCATCAATACATACTAGACCTTGATCACCTAGTACGACAGCGCCAGCTTCGAGTGTCAGTATTCCGATTTTGTCTCGTACAACGGCAGCAGTGAGTCCTGCAGCAGTCGAACCTCTTCCCGATGTATATAGTCCTCTTGGTGCAATCCTTGCACAGAATTTTAGCATCTCACTTTTTGCGGTACCAGGATCTCCCACTAGAAAGATGTTGATGTCTCCACGAATCTTGGTTCCATCAGGTAAGATTCTTTGTGTAGAACCAACTATTAAGAGAAGAACTGCTTCTTTTATCAAATCATGCCCCTTGATATGGGGTGCAAAAGAAGCTATTAGTCTCTCATAATTTTCTGGATTTTTTGCAATTGATTTGATTATCTTTTCCTCATCGGGAGAAATTTCTTCTCTCTCTGTTCTTCTTGAACTTTTGGGCCCTTTCCCTCCCAAGAATTCAATATTGTTTCCCTGTATGCGCAGTCTGTAGATACCAGACTTGCCTCGCATTCCAGAAACTTGCTCTTGTTCAATTCTCACGATGCCGGTGAGTATAATGCGATCACCTGGTCGCGCATTATCTACTAGGTCCTGCAAAACGGTAACATCGATGTAGTGAGGAAGTTGTCCAGGAGGTAAATCCTCTGGCAGTTCTTGTAATCTCACAACTTGGAAATCTATAAAACGGCTCTTTTCTGGAACGAGTTCCAGATCCCTGTGAGTACACTTGATTTCTGAACACCTTGCTGGTTCATTGAAGGTTAGTCCAGTTTCTCGTGTGACAATGGTTTTGTGGTCATCAGGACACCGATACACTAATTGTTCAGCAAGCGGTTTTACTTCAGATGCTCTCACTAGCATGCCCGAGACACTGGTCATTTTTCCTATGATCTCTGCGTTTATCTGACGCAAACTACGGTGAATCGGATAATTTGCAATTCGAACTCGAATATCATACTGTACTTTTTCTGCGTATTGGGGAAAACGTTCCTTCAGAATTTCTGTTATTGCGCCTGCAAAAGCTATGAGAATTTCATCCGGTTTCTCATTGAAACTAGACTCAATTTCAGGATCTGATACCAGATCATTATAATCTACGACGAGATATTGTAGTCGCTTTGCCATCATCTGGTCTATTTCTTCTACATACTTGTAAGCACCAGATTTGTCCTTGAATTGAGTTAGAAACT
>JBHIDF010000017.1:0-10685 GCA_046759945.1 Nitrosopumilaceae archaeon | reverse complement strand
GTTTGTTCAAGTATCCTTTCTTTGAGTATGGCTCTCGTTATGCCAACGTTACTGGGACAAGCATCATTGATGGCTACAAGAAATTAGGCAAGCACGTACTGGTTCTCTACCTTCTGATAACAATCGCTTCCATGTTTTTTGTTACTGCTGCTGTTGGCTTTGTCACTGCCGGATTTCTTGAAAACTTGTTTCAAGTCGAGTTTCTGGGATTTTGGCCAATCATTATTTTGTTTTCCATATGTACGGGCATCTTAAGCATTGGAAAGTACAGAGCTTTGGATGGATTAATTAAAATCATTGGCAGTGTTTTGGTTGTTTCAACCGTCATTGCATTTATACTTGCTTTGATAAACGGACCAGTTGAAAGAATAGAAGGGTTTGAGCCACGTGAAATCTGGGATCAGGCAGGAATATTTTTTCTTATAGCTCTAATGGGCTGGATGCCTACTGCCGTAGATCTCTCGAGTTGGAATAGTTTGTGGACACTCGAACGGATCAAGCAGACTAAATTTAAACCAAAATTAAAAGAAACTTTGTTTGAGTTTAGATTAGCATATGTGATTACTGCTGTCTTAGCCCTCTTTTTTGTTACTTTAGGGGCTTACATCTTCTTTGGTTCTGGTGAAGCATTACCCAACAATAACTCATTATTTGCGCACAAGGTTGTGACACTTTATACAGAAACAATAGGAAACTGGAGCTACATCATTATCGCTGCATCTGCATTTAGTGTTATGTTTGGTACTATCATTGCTGTGTTCGATGGTTATTCCAGATCTTTACAGAGAATTGTCGAACTTTTATTCACTAAAAATTCGATAAAACCAAAAACAAAATTCCGAAAAATGTATGTTTTATTCATTTTTGTGCTTGCTGCTGGTTCCTTAATTGTCGTCTTTCAATTTGGGGATAGGCTAAAAGAATTGGTTGATTTTGCCACTACACTCTCATTTCTTATTGCTCCCATCATAGCCATTTTTAATTTCAGGTTGGTTACGGGAAAATATTTAGCTAAATCGGCGCAACCTCCCGTATGGCTTAAAATCATAAGCTATTTAGGAATTATATTCCTAGTCGGTTTTGCCACATTTTTTATTATTACAAGGTTTTAGAAAAAGGACCGTTTGTATTGATATCAACAAATAGTACTTTTATTTCAGCTTATTCTACGAGCAATCGAATTTCAGCGGATTTTGACTGTAATCATTTCTTTTTTGATACCGTCATGTAAAGATCTACTGTGCCACTTCCAACAGGAATGTTGGCACCGACAATTACATTCTCTGTAACTCCCTTCAATCTTTCCACATCGCCACTCAGTGCAGCATTTGCAATAGTAGGTACTGTAATCTCAAATGCCGCTCTTGCGAGGACACTGTCTTTTGTTCCTGCAATTCCATGCCTGCCTATTTGTTGCATGTATCCTCTAGAACACATAAGATCCGATACAAGCATGATTGATCGTATGTCAACCTCAAGACCTTGATCTTCAAGCGTTGACTTTAATTCATTTATCAGAGCGTTTCGTGCAGCCTCTATTCCAAACGTTTGTCCGATTTCATAAACATTGTTAGTACGGATTCTCCTCTTGTCGATGCCTTCAATTTCTAAAACCTTTGCAAGATTTGAACCAGTTGTCTGTATAACCCATTCATCTCCTTGTTGTACTACTGTAACTCTTTCGATATCCGGAATGCCCCGTACCGTCATTCCAAGTAACTTATTTCGAATACTTATTACAGTTTGAGCATCTGATTCCTCAACTAAATTAAGAATAATCGAGTTTCCCCCAGCTTCAACCTCAAACTTCTTTTTGGATGATTCCAAGGTTGCTTCTATCTCGGAAATCGTACAGCCTCTTTCTTTTAGCTTATCTGGGTTGAAATTTAGTTTGATTTTTGTTGAATAATCAGTTTCTGTACTTGAAATGAGTGAGCTAATTTTTGTCTGCAGAATTTGCCGCGCGATTTTAATTGCGTGTTCTTTTGATTTTTTGTATTGCCTATCAAGGTAAATATCCATTGTTGGAGTTACAGGTTTCTTACGCGCATCTACTAGCTCAATTAACCTTGGAAGACCTAATGTTACGTTTCTTTCCCTAATTCCCGCAAAGTGAAAAGTTCTAAGGGTCATCTGGGTTCCAGGTTCACCTATTGATTGTGCGGTTATGACTCCTACTGCCTCACCAGGCTCCACTTTCGCTTTATTATACAACTCTACACCCTTCTTACCAACTTTTTCTACTCCTTCCTTGCTTAGCTTAGACGTAGACAGAGCATCCTGAACAAGCTTTGTGAGACGTGGATTGAACGTCTTTGTATACTTTTTAACCATCTCCGAGATTTCGTCTTTAGTTGCCTTTTTGCCGGAATCAATAATAGTTTCAGATGCAATCAGTCGCTCTACGTTAAATGCTTCACCATGATCACTTTTTTGAACATCAATTCCATCCTCACCGTACAGAAATTGTATGATATGACCATGCGGATCTCTGACTGTTCCATCATATTCTAGCTTAAGATGCTCAAGCGCGTTTATCAGTCTACGCTGCATGTAACCACTTTGTTGTGTTCTTACTGCGGTATCAACTAGTCCCTCACGACCGCCCATAGCATGGAAGAAAAATTCTAGAGATGAAAGACCGTCTCGGTAATTCGATTTGACAAAACCTTTCGAATCTGGGTTCGTGTCATTCTCTTTGAAGTGAGATAGTGCTCTGTTATTATATCCCTTGTGAATACGTTTTCCTCTTATTGATTGTTGCCCGAGACTGCCTGCCATCTGACCTAAGTTTAAGGAGGAACCCCTTGCTCCGGTTGTAGCCATGATTCTTCCTGAGTTTGTTTCATCAAAAGATTTGGCAGCGGTACTTCCTGCTACATCTCTCGCTCGACCCAATTCATTTACAATGTAAGCTTCAAGCGCTTCTTCTGCAGAAAGTCCTCTGCTTAAACGAAGCGTTCCCTTCTTTGCTTGAGAAATTAGATCATAAACCTTATCATAGCTTTCCTGAATTCCAGACCCGATATTCTCTTTAATTTTTTCAGACAATTCAAGGTCGGAATATCCATAGCTAAATCCATAATTTGTAATGAATTGCTTCGTAATAATCAAAATAGAATTAAGGAATTTCTTTGCTCGATCATTTCCATAATCCTTTGCAATTCTATGTAACACGCTTTCTGGCTCTTCTGCTCCTATTGATGATTTGTCTATTATGCCCTGAATTAGTTCTCCATTTTTTATTACAACATCCTTTGGGGATCCTTTAGTTCCCTTTGACCATTTTGACGTTATAACATAATTGAAATCTTTAGGTAAGAAAAGTGAAAAGAGTTGTTTTCCTGTGTAGAAGGACCGTTTCTTTTCTTTTATGGCTGGCGTTGGAAAAGTTTTTTCGTAACCTCCTAACATTGCAAGGTTTGCAAATTCATGTGGTGTAAGTCTTGTTTCATCTTTAGTGAGAAGATATGCGCCTGTGATAAAGTCACGGAGCGCACCAATTATTGGACCCCCATATCTTGGAGAGATTAACTGTTCCTGAACACGCATCAAAAGAGCCGCCTCCGCTCTTGCTTCCTCACTTTGGGGGACGTGTAAATTCATTTCGTCACCATCAAAGTCAGCATTGTAGGGAGGACAGACTGATGGGTGTAATCTGAAGGTCTTTCCAGGTAGGACCTTTACATAATGAGCCATAATCGACATTTTATGCAAAGAGGGTTGTCTATTGAACATCACAATATCACCGTCAGAAATATGTCGTTCCACCAAATAACCAATTTCAAGACTGTCAGCAATTGCTTTTCTATCTTCCACGAAATCAAGTCTAATCTTGACACTGTCAGGTCTTACAATGTAGTTTACGCCAGGAAATTTGTCCGGTCCGTTAATCACAAGTTCTTTCAGTCTTTCAATATTCCATTCAGTTACAATCTCGGGAATGGTAAGCTTCTTGGCAACAAGCTCGGGCACTCCTACTTCTGAAAGGTCGAGATTAGGATCAGGGGAGATAACAGTTCTACTTGAAAAATCCACCCTTTTTCCGGAGAGAGAACCTCTAAATCGACCTTCTTTCCCCTTGAGTCGTTGTGTTAGTGTCTTCAGCGGTCTTCCAGATCTATGATGGGCTTGAGGAATACCAGAAACCTCATTATCAAAATATGTCGTCGTGTGATACTGCAACAAATCAACTAGGTCTTGTACAATTAGTGGTGGCGTTCCAGCTTCCTTGCTCTCCTTTAACCTTTGATTTACTCTTATGATGTCTACCATTTTGTGAGTCAGATCATCTTCTGACCTAATTCCCGTCTCCAAAATTATAGATGGTCTTACAGTTACGGCAGGTACGGGCAAGACTTGTAATATGAACCACTCTGGTCTTGCAGTTACAGGATCATAACCCAAAAGTCTCATGTCATCATCTGTTATTCGTGAGAATCTTTCTCTGATTGTAATGGGAAGTAACCTATTTTCTCCAACGTCGGTCTTTTCGATAAATATCGTTGGTTTTGTAAAGATCATCTCATATTGGGTTTGTCCGCAATGAGGACACCGACTTACCCTTTTTGCCTTCTCTATAATTTCCTCAGGAATGTGCTTTATAGAAACTAGAGTATACGCCGCTTCTTTTTTCTTAATCTTATTGTACTCATCAAGCTCTTCCTGTGGAAGTTTCAGTCTACCACATGATCGGCAGGTGGTAAGAAGGAGTTTGTAGATGTTGTCCATAAACGCTATGTGTAAAACTGGTTCTGCAAGTTCGATATGACCAAAATGACCTGGACACCGAGCAGCGGTGTTTCCGCACGTTAGACATTTTTGTCCAGGTTCAAGAGTACCCAATCTCCCATCCATTAAACCTCCTTGAACTGGCATACCATCCTCATCGTATGTTTCAGGAGCTGTAATTTCTGCAACTGAATATTTTCTGATTTCAGTAGGCGACCATACCGAAAATCGTATTCCATCTATCATTCTTATTGTTTGAAGGGACACTATACTCTTTCCTTTATCAAAAGCCGGGGAGCAATATCAAGACTCATCATTTCCTGAAGTAAGAGCTTGAAAGCATACGCAACGGAAACAGATGAAACTCTTGCCTTATCACCGCAAACTCTACAAACAAACTTTCTCTGTTTCATATCATGATAAGTTACAAGACCGCATCTTTCACACACATAAACGTCAGCCTTGTCAGACTCATCAAGTAATCTGTCCTTCAGTATCATAGAGGCTCCGTATGCAATCAAGCAATCTCTTTCCATTTCTCCGAATCTTAATCCACCTCCACGTGCCCGACCTTCAGTTGGCTGCTTCGTTAACATTTGAACTTGTCCTCGCGCTCTCGCATGGATCTTGTCTGCTACCATGTGATGAAGTTTTTGATAATATACTACGCCAATAAAAACATCTGCCGGAAAACTTCTTCCCGTTCTTCCATCGTACATAACTTCTTTTCCAGAATACCTGAAACCAGCAGATTCCAATACTTTTTTTACGTCATCAAGTTTTTCTCCGACGAACGCTGAACCGTCAAACTCCCTTCCACGCATTGCCGCAGCCTTACCAGTTACAGACTCCAAGAACATTCCTACGGTCATTCTGGAGGGAAAGGCGTGTGGGTTAATGAGCACGTCGGGAAATATACCTTCAGCGGTATAAGGAAGGTCATCATTATTTGCAAGTAGTCCGAGAACGCCTTTTTGTCCGTGTCGTGAAGCAAACTTGTCACCAATTTCAGGAAGTCGCATATCCCGTACCCTAACTTTGTACATTCTGCCACCCTCATGTGACTGTGTCATAACCACAGTATCGACAACACCACTTTCTGATGGTCTCATTCCAACTGATGTATCCCTTCTGTAAGGACCTTTTACTTCAAATTCTTTGTACTCTTCCATAAATCTTGGTGGGCTCGTTTTCCCTATCAGAATGTCACCTCCGTTTACATTAGAATTTGTTGCAATTACGCCATCCTCTTCCAATAATCGATAAACTTTTTCTCCCTTAAAGCCGCGAATGTTCTCTTCAGCATTTGGGATCTCAAAATTGTCACGCATTCCTCCCGGATACTGTTTTGCTTCTGCCTCGTAAATCCTATAGAAGAAAGTTCGCCCCAGCCCTCTTTCCACTGACGCCTTACTCAGAACAATGGCATCTTCTATGTTATATCCATCGAAGGGTAGAACTGCTACGACACAATTTTGTCCTGAAGGTCTTTCTTCAAGTCCCAAAAGCCCCATTGCTTTGGTCGTAACAATTGGGATTTGTGGGTAGAGCATTAGGTGTTGCCTGACATAGGTACTAGTATTCATTAAAGGAGTTGAAAAGCCGAGGCTTTGCTTCGCCATTGCAGATTCATAAGTATTTCTGGGTGATTGATTATGTTCTGGATATGGAATAATCGATGCGCCTGCACCCAATATTGCAGATGAAAATACTTCCATGTGTGTATGTTTTCTAACTTTTTCCTCCTCCACTGCGATATAGCAATTTTCTTCTTCGTTTGCGTCAATGAGCTCAATTATACCCGTTCGAATAAGATCGTTCCATGAAAGGAATTTCTTTTTGACCTTCTCTACAAGTTCTCTTGTTAACAACGATTTGTTATCCTTTATTATAATAAGTGGCCGCAACACTCTTCCCGCATTACAATTTACGTACAGTCTTTTGGTGGCTCCTTTGATGTCTGATTGGTGCAAAGATATTCCAATATGAGGATGTATCTTAGAATTTCGTCTCAACTCTCGTAAAGATCCAACAAGTTTTTGACCATCCTTAGAATATCCAATTAGTCTCCCATCTACAAAGACTCTAGTTCCCTCTCTTTTTAGTTCATCTTTTGCATCTAGAAAATAAATCACACCGAGATCGTAGAGTTTTTCAATAATTTCTTCGGGCTGAACGTTAACTGATATGAGCGCAGATAATGCAAGATTTTTTACGAGTCCACAATTGGACCCTTCGGGAGTTTCACTGGGGCAAATTCTGCCAAAATGAGTAGGATGCAAGTCTCTTGCTTCGAAGTTTGGTTGTGTTCTACTCAGTGGCGATTGGATTCTTCTAAGATGGCTCATTGTTGAAAGATAGTTAGTTCGGTCAAGAAGTTGTGTTACACCAACTCGTCCTCTCCCCCAATTTCCAGTAGCTATTGCATTATTCAGCTTATCAGTTACTATTCCAGGACGAATTGCAGCTGCTACAGCATTTATGCCTCTCTTCTGTCCTGATCTCTCGAGTTGATACTTCATATCCCTTACCAGATTTCTAAAGGCGGTTCTAAACAGATCTGCAAGCATTTGGCCGGCAAACTTTATTACTTTATTTCCATAGTGGTCCTTATCATCGGGATTAATCCAACCAAGTTTTAATTCAATTAACTTACAAGCTGCTTCCCCCATAAATTGAGATTTTTCTTTTCTGTTGTCTGGATGTTTACCTAGATGAGGTAAAAGACCCCAATCAAGCAAAGTTTCCGCTCGTTTAATTTGGAATTCTTCAAGCATACCAGGCGCAATTCTTTTGCTGATGTAAACTATAGCATCCTTAGAGGTTGGCACTTCACCTGATTTTTCAAATGAAGCTTCAAGCTCATCTTGGATTTCTTCCACCGGCGAAACTGCAGTGGCAATTTCTCTATCGGCTTCAAGTCCAAGTGCTCGCATCAAAGTTATTACGGGAATATCAACCGGTGAGCCTGGTATTCTTGCAACAATGAGCCCATCATGTTTCATAACCAATTCAAGTTTTGCACGATATCCAACAATAGATGAATACACTTTTGCTTTGAATACAAGATTTCCGCCTACTGTCTCCCTGTCAACTATAATTTTATTATAGGAAAGATCTTCTAGTCCCACGATTACTCTTTCTGAACCGTTGATGACGAAGTATCCTCCAGGATCGTTTGGATCCTCACCGTGTTCTACAAGTTTTTGATTAGAAAAGTTACGCAAAATACAGGCATTTGATCTTATCATCACTGGCATATCACCAATGTGTATAAACCTTGATTCCAAAATTTTGCCATCCTCAACTACGCTTGCTTCGAGCATTATTGGCGCAGAATAAGAAACATTACGTAATCTTGCTTCCATCGGTGCAATGTGAGTAATAGAACCATCTAGCTCCATCATTCTTGGTTGTTGAAGCTTTAATTTGCCGAACTGAATTTTGTATGGATACTCTGCGTTTTCAATTTCGATTTGCGCCACCTCATCAATAATGCTTTGAAGACCTCGTTCTAAGAAATCATCATAAGAGTTTAGATGTTGACGCGCGATTCCTTCCCGCTTTAATATATCATTAATTATAGGCCAGCGCTCTGTTGGTGCATTCGTCATTTATTCTTCCACCACATACCTATAGAAGGTACTTTCTCCTGCTGTAGGACTTTTTCTTGTGATTTTTATCATATCGCCTGGTTTTACTCCAAGTCCTACGATAGCAGGATCACTTTCGAAAATGAGAGGCAGTTCGGTGGGTTTGGTATTAAATCTCTTGAGAACTTCTTCTGCTTCTTTTTTTTCCATGATTTCATGCTTCGGAACGTAAACGTGATCGGGTACGTTGATGTGAATTTTTTTGCTCACCATATCAAAAACCCCCTAAAATTATCATTACCAGTGAGCATACAACTAAACAAACTAGGAAAAACCACTCGTGGTCAATATATATATACTTGGAAAGACCGGCCCTAAATTTTATAGCTTTTAGTTTACTTGTCAAGAAGATAATTTTCCGTAACCTTAAATAGTAATTTGTATCGCCTTAAATGCAATGAATATTCATCTCGGGGGTTTTACGTTATTTGCAATTTTAGCTGCAGCCGCAGGAACTGCTCCAGGATTTGCACAAATTGTAGAACCTATAGTTGTGACAACAGACAAACAATCCTATGGTGCTGGAGAAACCATAATTATATCTGGCGAAGTCAGGGATTTACTGTCTGGCGTCCCTGTGACTGTAAAGGTGCTTGCTCCTAATGGAAACCTAGTGACGGTTCAGCAAATAGATGTAGGATCGGACAAGAAATACATGACTGAAGTTACAGCTGGAGGTCAGATGAAGTTTGCCGGTACTTACACAATCGAGGTACAGTATGGTACACAAGCCAGGACTTCTGAGACAACCTTTGAATTTACCGCAGGCGAAGTTATGATGCCAAAAGAACCCTCTGGACCAACAGCAATGGTTGAAAATACAGACTTTTCTGTAGGTTACAGCATGGCTGGAGGAACACTAATGGGAATCACGGCAGATGTGGAAGCCATGTCACTGATCATTAGCATTGACGCAACAGATGACGGGGAAGTTACTTTAACGCTGCCACGAGCTCTCATAGATTCGAAGATAAATGGTGCTGACGACGACTTCTTTGTACTAGTAGACGGAGAGGAGGTAGACTTTGATGAAGCAGCAACTTCAACCGATCGAACTCTAACTATTCAATTCTCCGCTGGCAGTGAAGAGATAGAAATTATAGGTACTTCCATAGTTCCAGAGTTTGGTACAATAGCTGCAGTGATACTTGCGGTGGCAATAGTATCCATAATTGCTTTATCTGCAAGAACCAGACTCAGGATTACGCCAACTGTTAGATAAATATCAACTCTTTTCATTTTTTGAATATACATAAATACTCAATATACTAAATCGCAATCAAGATGAACATTCAAACATCCATGCTGATTGCTATTTTTACTATAGCAACAGTAACAGGAACTATACCGGCATTTGGAGTTGGCGAAGTGGCATGTCCCGATTGTGAGGAAGGGGATATTTATGAACAGGAAAAGATGGCTCTTCAAGACCTTCTTCCTATATCAATTTGGACTAACCTCGAAGTCTATGATCACGAATCTATAGTGTTGCTGGAAGGAATTGTAAAAACACCAAATTCCGATTTCCCAGTTACCATAGTGGTAGTGAGTCCAACAAACAACATTGTTACAATTGATCAGGTAATGGTGGAAAGCGATGGCAAGTTTAAAACAACTCTAAATACTGCTAGTAGTCTGTGGAAAAAGGATGGTACATACACAATTAAAGCACAATATGGAGGAGAAAACATTTCTGATACAGTCACAATCGAGCTTACCGGCGCAGTAATAGGAGGTGTTCCCATTCCTGCATCTTGCAGCGCATCCGAAATTGCTGCTAGGTCAACTTTAGGTGGTCAACACTGTATACCATATACTATAACAGGAGGGACTGTAACCAGCGGGACTCTGGATATTGGAGCCACATCACTCATTGTAAGGATCAGCGGTATTGATGATGGGACGATAACATTGGATATCCCAAGATCAGTACTTGATGCAGATGGTGACTTCTTTGTTCTAGTTGGAGATGAGGAATGGGACATAGATTTTGATGAGCAAACTTCATCGTCAAGAAAACTAACAATTTCATTTCCGGCAGGAACAGAAACAATTGAGGTCATAGGTACTTCCATAGTTCCAGAGTTTGGTACAATAGCTGCAGTGATACTTGCGGTGGCAATAGTATCCATAATTGCTTTATCTGCAAGAACCAGACTCAGGATTACGCCAACTGTTAGATAAATATCAACTCTTTTCATTTTTTGAACTAACATGAATGTATACTTAAGACAGATAGCTGTTAGTAAAGGAAAAATACAATGAATAATTAAAATTTTTCATGCGAAATTTTTTTTCTGC
>JBHIDF010000016.1:0-12571 GCA_046759945.1 Nitrosopumilaceae archaeon | reverse complement strand
GATTAAAAAAAACTCAAAAAAGATCTTTTATAATTTGAACGAAAAAATTATTCACGTTGTCAGTAGATGTTGTTTGTGGTAAATGTAACACGAGAATAGTTAAGATAAAGATGCTAAAGTCCGTTAAAGACATTATGAATTCGTATAACAACAAGTGCCCTTCTTGTGGACAAACTCTTTCTACATCCGAATTTACAATCAATGCCCAGAAAATCTGATCAAATTAGATCGGATAAGACTGATCAGACCTTGTCAAAGTAGATCAAAATCACTCAAAACCGATCAAAATTCTTCATAAATGATTCCTTCAAAAGTCTTATTTACCAACCAATATTTAGAATTGGATATGGAACGGGGCGAGGAGGCATTAGCGGAGCAGAGTCATGGGAATGTTTTACAATCTACTTCAAGACGTGTAAGAATGATCTTTTCTGTTATGGCCAGCCCAAACAGAATAGATATATTGCGAATATTAAACTCGAAAGGTCCCTTAACCTATTCTGAATTAAAGTCCCTTGCGGGATTCAAATCAAAAAAAGAGAGTGGTAAATTCGCTTACCACTTGAGAAAACTGTTGAGACAGTCCCTTGTGGCATTAAACAAATCTGAAAGAAGATATACAATCACAAATCTAGGAAAACTTGTCCTAAGTCTTGCTAGGCAGATTGAGGAACGATCCATAATTGAAAGTGGTAAGATGTATGTTCGAACATCTCACGAATCTATAGAGGAGTTTAACTCTCACAAGATAATACAATCCCTTGTTCGGGAGGGAAGTCTTCCGTTAGAACTTGCTCAAAAAATTACCGAAGAAGTGGAAAATCGTATATATAAATACCAAACTACCTACCTTACCGGTTCTTTGATACGTGAAATGGTCAATTCCGTCCTTTTGGAACATGGCCATGAAGAATACAGACATAAACTTGCTAGGATGGGGCTTCCGGTTTATGATATACATGAAACGATTACGAACGTTGACGGAATAGATAATGGAGTTGAAGGAATGCTATCTAAAACAGGGCAGGCCATCTTTGGAGAGTACTTGGTTTTAAATACTCTACCAAAGGATGTCGCAGATTCTCATCTTTCTGGAGATATTCATATAACAAATTCGGGAATGTGGTCCCTATTGCCCGATACAATATTTGTAAACCTCAGGGAGCTGATCGAGGATGGAATAGATTTACGTGGCAAGTTACTAGGTATAACGCGCATACCTACTATCAAGACTATAGATAATCTTGCTTCTGCCATTTCACTCGTAACCTCCTTGATATCGAAAGAGGCCTCTCAGGAGGTAATTATCGATGGATTGATTCCAATTTTGCAAAAATATTCTAAAAATCTGCTAAGTTTAGAGGAGAAATTAGTGAATGCTTTTGGAACAACTGTGATATCGAAGTATGGCAAAAATGCTACTCTTGTTTCATTCAGAATTTCTCTTGCAAGCGATCAAAAAATAGTAAAAACTGTCCTTTCAGCTTACAAAAAGTATACAAAATCAACACCTATTCCGCAGATTGGACTTGTCATAGACTATGAAAGAGGAAAAGTCAGTAATTTTTCTGATGTCCTTTCAGAAATAATTGCATTGGGAGGAGCGGTGATCTTTTCCAAGGGAACCACATCTAATAAAGGATTACATCGTTCCGAAAGGGGAGACGCTGATTCTTCCTCAATAAAATTACATTCGCTTTCAATAAACCTTCCAAGACTCGCATTTGAGTCAAACAAGGACGAGACATACTTTAGAGCAAGACTGGCGCTTTTAATGAAACCAGCACTTGCTGCTATGTCCCTTAGAAGAAAAGAAGTATCTGACCTCACTAGACGTGGATTGAATCCTATTCTTGCTGGCAGCACTCAATTCATGCAAAAAAACTCCATTTCACTTGTCGTTAACCTAGTAGGATTGAAGGAAGCAGTATATTCCATCTTGGGCCACAGGGAAGACAAAGAAGGAAAAGATGTTCTCTTCAAAGTGTTGGAAACGGCAGTTGAAGTTGCAGCCAAGAAGGGTAAAGAGATGAGCGATACAGTCACAATAACGATGACAGAAAGTGATGCTGCGTCGAGATTCGCCTCCTTGGATGGCGAAAAATATGGTAAAATTTCTGTGCTCCAATCCATAAAGGGTGAATCTTATTCAGAAGGAGTAGTCTTTGATGTCTCTGAGATTGAAGAAATGACTTCTAAAAACGAAAAGATTGTAGAGTGCAACAAGATGGCCAAAATGTTAAATGGTGGGCTCTTGGTTCAACTAAGAATACCAAACGGAACTAACCCATCGAAAATTAAGACAATCATAGAAAAGACATCCGAGTTGGTAGGAACGTTCAGACCAATTAAAAAGATCCCTATTTGTGGTAACTGTGGACTAAAGGATGAAAAGCTTACAGAAAAGTGTCCATCATGTAAATCTCCTTATATAATAGCTTAAGCTCGTTAGTCCATTAACGATTTCCGTCAACCAAAAACAAATAATCACTCAGATCGGAAGAGATTATGTTAATAGTCCTGATTGACTATGTTAATTTTTTTATTTGGATCAGGATCAAGAAATATCATGATGATGGCAGTGTCAACGAAATTGAATCAATACTTGGGATTGGAGAATTTTTTTTTATCTGAAGATTTATTATCCAATGATCTGTTACTGTTGCGGGGAGAGGCGAATGGCTGATTTTTCACAAATAGAGAGTTCTATCGTCGATGTCAGAAAACGCGATGGAAGAATAACAAATTTTCAGAAAGACAAAATATCCAATGCAATATTTAAAGCACTAGCCGCTACTGGAAAATTAGATCGCGAAACAGCTGACGAATTAGCAAGTCGAGTAGTTTCAAAGCTTGTAAACCAGGAATTTTCAGCATCAAATCCTCCTAGTGTAGAAGATATTCAAGATATGGTTGAATCCACTCTCATAGAGAAAGGATTTGGTGAGATTGCCAAAGCCTACATTCTGTACAGGCACGAACGAAGAAAGATCAGAGAGGAAAAAATGAAGGTTCTCAATACAAAGTCACTTGATGAGGTAACGAAGAAGTTTGATCTGAACTGCCTTCGAGTCTTGGCATCAAGATATCTGATACGTGATTCGAAGGGATCAATAATTGAGAGCCCGGGGGAGATGTTTGAAAGAGTAGCAATTTTGGTTGCACTTGCTGATGTTTTAAGAGATAGTTCTATTTTTGAACGAGACGGTAAAATATCTCAAGACATCGAAGAAGCTAGGAAATATTTTGATAAACTTGATGATTTTAATTATAAATTCAAAATAGGTAGTCACTATCTCAATAAATGGCACTTTAGATCGTTAACCTACCAATACATCAGTCTCGCAAAGGATGGTCAGATGAAAGTAGGCTTCAAGGAATTTCTAACTATGCTGGCAGCTAAGAAGTTTGACAGTTATTCCGAGAGAATCATGGAATATTATAACTTGATGACCTCCCAAGATTTCCTTCCAAACTCTCCTACGATGATGAATGCTGGCGGTAGATTGGGACAACTATCCGCCTGCTTTGTGCTTGACATGCCTGATGACATGGGGAATATAATGAAGTCTTCCTCTGACGCGGCCATGATCTTCAAGTCAGGAGGGGGAGTTGGAATAAACTATTCTGGTCTCAGGCAAGAAGGGGAAATGGTTGCATCCACCTCAGGAGTTGCATCAGGTCCTGTTTCGTTCATGAACATCATAAACACAGTGACTGAAGTTGTCAAACAGGGTGGCAAACGTAGAGGTGCAAACATGGGAATCATGGAAATCTGGCACCCTGATATAGAAAAGTTCGTTACTGCAAAGACAGAAGCAGGTGTACTAGAAAACTTTAACGTAAGCGTAGGAATTTGGGAAGATTTCTGGAACTCTCTCATAGATTCAGAAGATGGGAAATACATCTTACGCAGTCCCCGTGACAAGTCTGCAGTACGGGAGGTAAACGCACAACAACTAATCGATCTGATCTCTCTTTCTGCTTGGAAGAGTGCAGAGCCTGGACTAATCTTCTTTGATCTTATCAACAAATACAATGTATTTGCGAGAGCACGTGGTACCGCTTTGCGAGCTACAAATCCTTGCGGAGAACAGAGTCTGTACCCCTATGAATCGTGTAATCTTGGTTCGATTAATCTTGCAAATTTAGTTAAAAGAAAAGCTGATGGACAATACGAGTTTGATTGGCAGAGATATGAGGAAGTAATTCGAAAGACTACAAGATTCTTGGACAATGTTATAGACATGAACACTTATCCAATTCCTGAGATAGACAAAGCTTCTAGAGATTCACGAAGAATAGGACTGGGAGTGATGGGTGTAGCTGATCTGCTTTACAAATTACGGATCCCATACAATTCAAAAGAAGGATATGAATTTCAATCAAAGTTAGCTGAAGCACTGACATATTATTCCATGGAAGAAAGCATTGCTCTTGCAAAATCTAGAGGAGAATTCCCACTAAATTCCAAAACAGAATATCCAGAGAAAAAAATCCCTCTAGCAGGATATTATGAAATACCAAAGAGTCAGCATTGTTATGATTGGGATGCGCTAATATCAAAGATTCAAAAACATGGAGTTAGAAATGTTCTAACCACAACTGTTGCTCCAACAGGGACCCTTTCCATGATTGCTGATTGTTCAAATGGAATGGAACCAACATTTGCTCTTGTATTTGAGAAGAGAGTAACTGTTGGAAGGTTCTTCTATACAAACAAGATATTCGAGTCTGTTCTCAAGGAGCACGGTCTGTATAATGATGAGATTCTAGTAAAGATCGCTGATAACTATGGCTCCCTAAAAGGCATACCAGAGATACCAGAGTGGATGCAGAAAATATTTGTGACTGCAATGGATATCCACTGGTCTGATCACTTGATGGCCCAAGCCGTCTGGCAGAGGTGGATTGGAAATGCAATTGCAAAGACAATCAACATGCCACACGACGTAACACCTGATGATGTAAAAGCGTCATATCTATTGGCACATGAACTTGGGCTTAAAGGAATCACAGTGTACAGAGACAGCTCACGTCATCAGCAAGTCCTGCACATGACAAGTGATCATGCAGAAAAAACTTTCCAGGTGACTCCAAGTCTGTTTGTAACTGATTACATAGCCAGAAATATCACGAATCCATACATCATAACTCAACTTAAAAGTGCGTTCAGCATGAAGATTCCAGAAGTAATGCAGACGCAAACTCAACAAACATCGGAAAAAGAACTAGAAGAAATACTATGTCCTACCTGTAAGAACAATTTGGTCTTTGCAGAAGGCTGTAGCCTTTGTGTAGAATGCGGATATAGTGGCTGTACCGCCGGCTAATTTTTATCACAACTTTTTTAGTCTCAATCAATACTGCAAACCCTGATGAATACTAGAGTAGTTGGTGGTGCCATAGCTACAGGTGTGTTAGCAGCAATCATCGTAACGTCCTTTTTGCTGACTGGTTCTCAACCGCAACCAACTTTGCAACAAAATGAAAAGCTTGGTCTTGTCATACTCACTCCAACTACGGCTACAACTATTTCCGAGCTCAAGCAAGTGTATGAACAAGCAGCATCTACAGGAATAGGTAGAAGTAACGTCTATCTTTTTTGGAATTTATTGGAACCTGAAAAAGAACGATACAATTGGGAAAATCCTGACGCATTGATGAGATTCAACAAACAAAATGATCTGAAAGTTACCTTATTCTTTTCAATAATCAACAGTCGCACGCTTGGACCACTTCCGGAATGGATGGGAAAACTTGGTCTAGTGAATCTAGAAGAAAAAGCGATCAGGACCCTTGATGAGGTCTTATCAAGATATGACATAATAGATTATGTCATACTAGGCGGAGAAATCGATGCCTATTTCCGTGAAAATGAAGGGGATCTTGAAAGATACCAAAAGTTTTTCAACACTGTGTATACTCAACTCAAGCAAAAGCACGCTGATGTAAAGCTCGGAAATTCATTTTCGCTTCAAGGAATAATAAATCATGGACAGGAAGATTTGGTTAAGACTTTGGGTTTAGGAGATTTTGTAGCTTTCACATATCGCCCTGTAAATAACCTAAATGAAATTTCTAATACACCTAGTGAGGCTGGCAAAAACCTAGAGAAGATCATTACCCTAACTGAGGGGAAAAAGGTAGCCATTATGGAAATTAGTTGGAGTACGGCAGAATCTGTTGGTGGAAGTGAAGAAGGACAAGCAGAATTTATGAAAAAAGCATACGAGTTCTATAGAGACAATGAATCTAATTTTGAATTCTTTACATGGTATAGACAATATGATAGACCGGAAGGAAGCTGCATAAGTGATCTAAACCTAGATCCGGGAAAAGTTAGCATAGGAGGAAGTATCGAGTTTGTATTGCAACGCACTGCAGATTACATATGTAATGCTGGATTGATTGATGTTGATGGCAATCCAAAACCCGCTTGGGAGGAAATCAAAAGGCAAACACAATACAGAACAGGCTCGTAAAAATTATCCTGTTATTTTTTCATCTACTAAAAATGCGGTCGCCGGGATTTGAACCCGGGTAACGGGCTTGGAAGGCCAGTGTACTAACCAAACTATACTACGACCGCTAAGGAGTGCAAACTCCAGTAGCTACTTAAAAATTGTTTTTTCATATTCATACAACATTCGACTCACAATGATGTGAGCATCAAGAGAACTTTTATCCACTTTAAAGACTTTGTCGAATCTTTTCCGAATTTTGTTAGAAAAATGCCCCTTTGCAAATCCTCCTACTACCAAGCAAGATTCGTTGGACATATTTTGTGCTACAGCGGAATATGAACTTGGTAATCCGTCAGTAGTAAGACCTACAACCTTGACTGGCGATATTTCCTCTATTAAACTACTGAAGGTCATATCTTTGATTTCAAGAAGTTTTTTTCCTTCAGATACTACTTCGCCTTCTGAATACAACTTCTCAATCAATCCTACGAATCTGTGATAGGACTTTGGGAGTCGTACGTTTTCTCCAACAAAGATTACTTTGTCGTCTATTGTGTGAACGTATACAGCAAGTTTTCCTTCAAGATACAAGGGAATGTAGCATGCTTCAAGCAAAGAAAAGTGAACTAGGTCAGGTCTTCCACGTTTTGATTCGTTTTTCATTCCTTTCATGGCTGCATAATGGAATGAAACGTCTAAAATAATCTCAGATGGTTTCTTTCCGGTTCTTCTGCTATGTGATACTATGGAACTATGGCTTTGTAGTTCCTTGGGTACCAATTCCAACGCAGACTCTGCTAACACAAACGAAAGCAAGATCGTATTTTAAGGAGGTTCGCTATTTAACTAAAATGAAACCATCGACAAGACAAATTGCCTTAGAAAGAATGGCTATTCTTATTCAAAATGCGTTATCAAATGCAAAGTCTAATCCTTCACTTGCTCAACGACAAGCAACTCTTGCAAAAAAGATTAGCACAAAATACCGGATTCGAATGCCATATCATCTGAGAATGAACTTTTGTAAAAAGTGCAAAAAATTTATCGCACCAGGTGTAAACGCACGATTCAGAGTAGGAAGATCTTCTGTTAAAGCTGTCCGTGTAACTTGTGGTTTTTGCAACCATACATATCGTAAGATAATACCTAAATGATTTATAAGACGACTTACGTTCTTCACCTTTCGTGGCAAAAATATACGATATACCGGCAGATATTTTGATTAACAAGTTATCGAATGTTCTAAAAGATGAAGGGATTTCTCCCCCGAGTTGGGCTTCTTACGTAAAGACAGGCTCTCACGTAGAAAGACCTCCACAAAAGAGTAACTGGTGGTATACAAGATGCGCATCTATTCTAAGAAAAATATATCTTCGTGGTCCAATTGGCATTGACGATTTACGTGGTGTGTATGGTGGAGGAAGATCAGTGGGATACGGAGCTAGGAATCATCGCCGTGCAGGAGGTGCAATTATTAGGACAGCAGTTCACAGTTTGGAAAAATTAGGTTATATTGAAAAAGTAGAGGGAAAAGGAAGAGTAGTTTCTCGCCAGGGAATGAAAAAGTTAGACGGCTTATCCACAGAAATTCTTAGAGAGCTTGTAGCAAAAGATCCGGCCTTGAAAAAGTACACGTAAGTGATGCTATGAGCAATTCTAGTCCTGACGAAAATAGGGAAACACAGGAGACTGAAATTGCTGCTAGGAAGGAACAAGCATTAAGAGTTATACTTTCACCACAAGCAAGACTCCGGCTAAATAACATAAGAATGGTCAAACCAGAAGTTGCCATGAACGTTGAGAATTATCTTATTAGCATGACATCACAGGGTAAAGTTAATTCGCAGATATCAGATGATCAGCTAAAACAAATCTTACAGTCTTTACAGCAACCAAAACGTGATTTCAAAATAAGTCGTCGTTAGATCCAGAGAAAATATAATTAGGGGAAAGCAGGCGATCACTAATCGTGAAAGCACTGGTTTATGAAGAATACGCACCAGATGATGATTACAAGAAAATTCTAAAGGTAAAAGATGTTGATGATCCGAAACCAAAACCGGACGAAGTAGTTTTCAAAGTAAAAGCAGCAGCATTAAATTACAACGACATTTGGGGGATGAGAGGAGTTCCTATCCCTGTACCATTGCCACACATATCTGGTTCTGATGCAGCAGGAGATGTAATTGCCGTTGGAGAAGATGTAAGGAGCATAAAAGTTGGTGATAGAGTTGCTTCTCATGCTAACATGTCGTGCAGAGTATGTAATGCCTGTACGGACGGACGTGAATACGATTGTGATAGAAGAACTATTTGGGGATTCCAGACTGGCCCTAATTGGGGAGCTTTTTCAGAAGTCACTCATCTTCCAGAAGTAAACATCGTAAAGATTCCAGATAGTGTAAGTTATGATGAAGCAGCTGCTGCTTCGATGACTCTTCTTACGTCTTGGCATATGCTAGTAGGTAGAGCAAAAATTAGACCAGGTCAGACCGTCCTAATCATGGGAGGTGGCTCTGGTGTCGGAAGCTTTGGTATTCAGATTGCAAAACTTTACAATTGTACAGTAATTGCAACAGCAAGTCCAGATAAGCTCGATAAACTAAAACAACTAGGAGCTGACTATGCAGTTGATCACAGAAAGGATGACTGGCATAAAGAAGTGAGAGCAATAACCAAAGAAATTGCAAAATCTACAGGTGTGTCACCGGGAATAGATGTCTCCTTTGACCATATAGGACAAACTCACTGGAATAAACAACTGACACTGCTAAAGTTCGGTGCAACGCTGGTATCATGTGGAGCAACAACGGGTTATGATGCAAAAACTGATCTTAGACACATCTTCTTCAAAGGAACAAACATTCTTGGCTCAACTCAGGGAACACGAGCTGAACTTCAACAAGGGTTCTATTGGATGGGACGAGGAAAGATAAAGGCCACCATTGATTCTGTTCATTCCTTTGAGAATGCAGCAGAAGCTCATACCAAGATGGTAACGGGAAGAGGCCTCTTCGGCAAAATCTTAATGAAACCGGAAGCATAGGCTGTGTATGGCAAGGCTTCTTCGCAGCCTTATTTTTGTACCAGGAAACAATAGACGCTTCTTAGAAAAAGCAAAGGTTCTGCCTGCAGACATCGTTTGTTTTGATTTAGAGGATTCTGTACCTCACAAAGAAAAAGGAAAAGCACGAAAACTCATCAAAGAAGCATTAAAAATGCGATCAGAATATGCACCAGAAGTTTACGTCAGGATAAATTCGCCTGCTTCTGGCAAGATTGCTGATGATTTGGAAGAAATAGTTAGAAAAGGAATTAACGGAATAGTGATTCCCAAGGTGAACAACGTCAAAGAATTAAAAAAAATTGAGAAGACTCTAGCTTACCTCGAAAAAAAAAGAAAGTTGAAACCCACAGAACTGATGCCTTCTATAGAATCAGCAGAAGGAGCAGTAAACACGTACGATATTGCTTCTTGCAGCGAAAGAGTTTCTGCATTGGTATTTGGTGTGTTTGACTTGCTGAATGACATGGGTATAGAATACACCAAACAACCAGAAGGAGCAAAATACGTAAGAGAAAAAATTGCTGTAGATGCAAGAGCAGCGGGAGTATATGCAATAGATGCAATTTGGCAAGACCTAAAAGATAAGAAAGGTTTGAAGGAGGATTGCACTGCTGGAAAGAGTCTTGGTTATGTTGGAAAATGTATAATTCATCCAGATCAAATTTCAGTAGTACATAAGATTTTTCATCCAAACAAGTCAGAAATTGAGTGGGCGGAGAGAGTATACAAAACTTATGTAAAATCAACAAAAAAAGGGAGAGGAGCTACAGTAATAAAAGGTAAGATGATTGATGAGGTTCATTACAAAAGGGCCAAAGCTCTTTTGGAATTGTCAAAATAGTTTCCTCAACAATTGATACGAACTGTGATGATGCAATGGTTCTTATGTGGCAAAAAATTGGCCCAATTAATGTCAAGTGAGAGAAAAATGTACCCTTGTACGTGCTCAGACTGTAAAAAGGAAACAGAGGTACCTTTTCAACCAAAGCCAGACAGGCCAGTCTACTGTCGTGAATGCTTACCAAAACATCGTGGACAACGAAGATTTTAGGCTAAATATGTTTAAAGTAATTTAGACCAAATTAGCTTAATACTTTTTTTATGGTTTACATTTGATAAAGACCAAAACCGTTAGGCTCATTTATGCTACTAAAATTAGCGTTAACTGGAAAACCAAAGTCCGGTAAAACCACAGTCGTACTCAAGCTTGTGGATTCTCTCTTAAAAAGAGGGATTAAGGTCGGAGGATTCTATACTGTTGAAGTAAAGAAAAATGATAAACGCATAGGATTTGAAATCGTGGACATTTCAACAGGTAAACGCGGAGTTTTAGCAGGAGTCGATCAGGAATCTAAAATAAGGGTCGGAAAATATGGCGTCAAAGTAGAAGATCTAGAGGGAATTGGAGTTAGAGCTTTAGAGCATGGGTTAGAAAATTGTCAAGTACTGATTATAGATGAAGTGGGGCCGATGGAGTTAAAGAGCGCGTTGTTCAGAAAGGTTGTACGGCAAGTACTAAATAGTGATAAATCAACTGTTTTTACCGTTCATTACAAATCAAGTGATGATCTCGTAAAAGAAGTCAAAAGAAAATCCAATTTGTATGAGTTAACTCCTGACAATAGGGAGAAGATAATGTCAACTTTGACTGATGAGTTTATAGCGGCATTTGATACGAACTGTTAACTTATAATACACATGTTTTCCGTTGACTAAAAGAGGAAGGTCTTATTTATCTATCATCTGTGATTCAGTCACTATCAGTGAACGCAAGCGCCATAGTAATTGCATTATTTTTGGTAATAGTAGGGCTACTTGCCTCCCCTGCTTCTGCACAAGAATTCAAAGAACCAGAATATGTGATACGTGGTGGCGAAGTTTTAGGATTCAAGATAGACTCAGAAGCCAGATCCATAATAATTTCACTACAAGCCAGAACTAATGGAGAATTAATCATAACATTACCAAGAGATTTGATCGATGCAAAAACCGGAGATGAGGATACTGACTTTATCACCATAATTGATGGTTTAGAGCTTCATTTCTTTGAGGAAACCATAACATCGTCAGATAGAACTCTTACAATTCCATTTGGAAAATTTAATTCTGAAATAATAATAATTGGAACACAGCTTTTTTCCCAACCCGCACCCTTACCAACAGTCATACCACAACAAATAGAAAATAAAATAAAAGCAGAATTGGCGTCGGAAATACCTGAAGGTAAGGCAAAACTTTTGGTATTTTCTGACACCAGCTGGTCAGGGGCAATTCAGGCTACTGGTTTTGATTACACCGAAATGAATGGTAGAAATGATAGAAATTTCATCTTTGAATGCCAGAACTTTCTGTGGCGTGAGGGAGTTTTCGGTGCAAAATTTGAAAAAACAACACAAGATGGTTACTTGAAACTTGTTATGATTCAGAACCAAAAAATTTTGGAGCAACGTTCAACACAAGCTGAATTTGGATCTGTGATTGTGTCAGGTAATTGCGTTTCTAATTTTGGAGGAGGTGGGTGTCTCATTGCTACGGCTACTTTCGGTTCGGAGCTTGCACCACAAGTCCAAGAACTCAGAGAAATTAGAGATAAGATGGTTCTTAATACCAGATCAGGAGCTGCCTTCATAACGGGATTCAATCAGCTCTACTATTCATTTTCACCTACCATAGCTGATTGGGAACGACAAAATCCTGTATTCAAAGAATTTGTAAAGGTAGCAATCACTCCACTCATCACGACACTTTCGATTTTGCAGTACGTTGACATAGATTCAGAAGAAGAGATGTTAGGTTATGGAATTGGTATCATTCTGCTGAACGTAGGAATGTATTTTGTAGTTCCTGCCATCTTAATCATGAAATTAAAGAAAAAAATCTAAATTTTCTTTTTTGTTCACCTTTCTATTTTGACTACATGAAAAAAATATTAAGAATAGATTAACATTCAGCAAAGAAGTTTATCTATAATTTTTCTTATGCATAAATCATTTTATACACATATGATCTCATCTTAAGAGATGTTTGCGGGTATCGT
>JBHIDF010000015.1:0-12886 GCA_046759945.1 Nitrosopumilaceae archaeon | reverse complement strand
ACTGGAAGACCCAATTCTTTGTGTAATCTTCTCAAAATAAATCTAGTAGAGCGCGGCGCTTGACCTGCGGTATCAACTATTATCGCCTTGAATTTTTTGTCTACTTTTTCCTCAACAAACCTAGTGAAAAGACCACCCTTCTCAATTGCTATGACCAGTTCGGCACTTGTGTCTACAAATTCTGCAGTGCTAAGACTTGGTCCAATCAAGTATCCGTCTGGGTGATCCGATAGGTTGCTTCTTTTTCCTTCGTATCCAGGTACTGTATATTCTATTGTTAAATCTCCAAACACACTGCTTCTCTCTTCAGGATAAATTTGGAAATCTTCTCTTGCTCTTGCAAGTACTGCTTCGAGATCAACTATTATATTATCTGATTCAGGCTGATCTTCGAAATCTACTGCAAACGCTTGAGAAGAGTAGTAAATGTCTCTTAGTGTTGATGTTTTTTTCTCTCTTACTAGCTGGTTAGCAAAATATGCGAGCCATAGAAGTTGCGTAAAAGATCTTAACTGTGACATATTCCCAGCGCTGCGCAGAGCAGACGAGTTACCTAATATGTATTGTCTTAGTTTTTTGTCATAGACTATATTCCTTACAGATCTACTAGGTATCGAGACCTTTGGAAATTTGCCCTGTTCAAGATCGTTATAAATCTCTAGTCCATGTTTTTTTAACAGCTCTACTAATTGCTCCCTCTTTTTTTCTGAGGTCTTTGCTACTTTAGACTTCAGCTCCCGTTACCACCTTTATCATTTGCTCGTAGTGAGGTTCCTTCTTCTTGCCAGCAAGTTCAGTTGAAAATCTAGCTACAAGAGGTATATATTTAGAATAAAGATTTGCTCTTTTCTTATCCATCTCCACTTTGCCACGTTTAGACATGTGTATTGATAATTTTCTTGCCAAGAACTGTAATGCTAATCTTAGCTCACGTTCTATCTCAGGTCTATCTGCGACATTTTCTTTTCCAACGGTTTTGTAAGGTATTCTTGTTGAACAAATGTGTGAAACTATGGCAAGGGGAACATCTCCCTTTACTTTGTATCTTGGCCAGTCAATCTCATTTACGACTTTAATTACTACATCACTTCCTTCATCATAGAGAAGTGGGATTCGGTTTGCAAAACGATATACCTTTGGTCCCCCTGCCTGAACATCTCCACCATATGCAATTCCCATTTCAACGATAAACGGAAAGCCAGAATATGCAGATGCCCCTCGCTGAATTACGGCAGCAAAGTCTGGATTCAATTTCCTCATGATTCCCTTCACCAATGGGTCTTCTCCCAATGGAGCAAGGCAGCTAGGATCCGGTGACATGAACTTATCATATCTTTGCAGGGAGTTGCTTAGTTTCACTAATTCTTGGTTAGTCATAGTTCCCAGTCTCGTTTCGGGCTTGAATTTAGCAAAATTAATAACAAAATCTTCAGCCGTTTTGCGACCAACTCTTTGGAATCGTTTTGTCAAAAATGAGACAAGCGTTTCACCCTGAACCGTGTTGGTAAGTTGTCGGTAGTAGTCACTTGTGGGATCCATATCTATAATGACTGATTCAGATTCACCAAAATCCCAATAGGTAAGTTTCTTGTTTGATATATCAATATCATCTATTCGAATTTTACTTAGTTTGTCAAAATCCATATTAAGAAATGACATCATTGCTATCACAACCCTTACCTGTCTTGAAAGATTCTTCCAACGTTTTTGCGCTCTATTAAGTATGCCTTCTGCATTTAGATTTTTTTTCTGTAGACCCAACTCTTTTCGAACCTTGGCAATCATCTTGTTGTCTACAGTTGGAATTTGATAGTGTGTATCTACTATCATTCGTCGGATTGTTTCTACATCTATTCCATATGGATGAGGTTTGATTGTTGTTGGTGGAGGTGGCATCTTTCTTACTATCTTGATGTAACTTTGATGATCGTCTTTGCCGTCACGCGGTCCGTCAAACTTGATTGAAGCATAAGGCGTAATAAGATGAGTTTGATATACGTAGTCACGAATCTTTGAACCTGCCTTAGGATAGTCTCCTTCCAAGACGATGCTGATTGAAAGACCTCGTTTTAGATGATCTTTTTTTGTATGTTTCTGAATTATCGGCTTGTTTTTTTGTATATCGAGAAGTAGAACAAATTCTTCCTGTACTTTCCCGTCAATATTACTTTTCACTGTGACTGGCTTGTTAGTAGTGATTTGACCATAAAGGATTGCCATCGTTGCTCCTAGTCCAAACATACCTCTAGCTTGCTTGAGACCAAACTTAGAACCATACAGTACAGTTCCGAAGGCTAGTGGAACATGCTTCGGATCGATTCCAGGACCGTTATCGGCTACTGTCAGGATGTATTGTTTTGGGTCAGCTTCTTCGTGATCTAAAGCTTTTATCGAAACATGGACATCAGGTAGAATTCCTTTTTCATCACAAGCATCCAAAGCATTCTCGACAAGCTCCCGAACTGCCATATAGAGTGATCTTGTTGGATTACTGAATCCGGCTAGATCTCTGTTTCTATAGAAGAATTCACTTGGTGATATCTGATTAAAAGTCTCTTTAATCAAAGACATGACTGTCCTCCCAAAGCTGAAGTTTCTCTCTTTTTTCTCTTCTTCTTGCTGCCTGTAATTTATTGTAGACAGTCCCATGCATGCTTCCGCTAGACAGTGCAGTAATTGCTTTAACCGCAAGTTTTAGTTGGTTTGCTTCTCCAATTATTGCAACTGTCCTTCCGTAAACGGAGATCTTTGCTCCGCAAAGTTCTTCCATATGCTGCCTCGCCCTACCACCTTCTCCTATAATTCTCCCTTTTATCCTTTCAAGTCTGGATGTAGATTTACCTACAAAATAACGCAAGTCAATCACGTGAAGAGAGTTCTCTCCCTTCAAAAGTAGCATTGCGTTTTGAGGTGAAAAACCTCTTCCTATAGCAGTTACAATCTCTTCTGCCTTGAAAGGTTTAATGTCTTCAATTTTTTTCCTTTCGTTTATCCTTATGTCACCAGTTTCGCTATTTACATTTATTCTTACGGAACATCTATTCTCTATTTTGGACTTTACCTTACCTGCCTTACCAATTAGAACACCTACTCTATCCGTCGGAATTCTTATTGATTTTTCAAAACTCATTTTGTTATCCTCGCAAGAACATCGGATGGATTTTCCACCGTTAAGCCTCTTTTAACAAAGAATCTTGAGATATTATTAATATCTCTTTCAAGGAACTCTTTTGCGTTTGGATGTCTAATATCAACAGCTGAAGCAAGGTCAAAAACTATCAAACCCTTTTCTGTTTTAAAGACGTTATATTCTGAAAAATCTGCATGAACTAGTTCCGCTTTTCGATAAAGTCCTGAAATTATCGATATTGTGTTTCTATAGTCTTTGTAGTCTACCTTTGATTCTGTAAGAGTCCTTGCTGGAATGCCCTTGCTTCCCAAAAATTCCATGACTAATACATTTCTCGCTACATCAATTGGAACAACACAAGGAATACCGCTCTCAATGCATTGTTTGAGATTTCTAAACTCCTTTCTTGCCCAAGTTTCAACAATGTTTCTTGTACCTTTTTTTATGTGTGAAAATCTCGGATCTCCAATTAGGTAGGGGGCTCTCCTTTTAAAATTAGAAGTAGTCACAAGGTAAACTTTTAGAGCAATATCTTTTCCTCTTCTATCAATTGCCCAAAATAACACTGATTCCTTGCCCGATCGAACCACCCCATTCACATAAGACAAAGTGCCCGAGTTAATCATATTATATAATGTCATCATTGTAGGTTTGTCAAGGACCTCGTTGACAACCTTCTTTTCTTTGAAACCATCTTGCATTACTTTTTTTTTAGATTTGGCTAGAAGGGCATCTATTTTTTGTACTATTTTCTTTTCAGTTTCTTCAGACATGAGGAAGAAAAGTGAGAAACCAAGTAAAATTGATTGCTAAGTTAATCAAAAATCTTTTGGAAGATATCCATTATCTTTCAGCCAATCGACTTGTGACAAAGTAAATCTCCATATGATATCTCCTCGTTCGTCCTCCTTGAAATCCCAGGGTGCAAGAATCACCACGTCATTATCTCTAATCCAAATTTTACGTTTTAGTTTTCCTCGTATCCTTCCCATTCTAGTTTTGTCGTCTGTACATCTTACCATAATATGATCACTACCCAAGAGTTTTATGACTCTTCCAAGTAGTTCTCCCTCTTGAGGAAGCTTAATCTCTCTTAACTGACTTTCGCTAAGGACTTTTCTTTTTCCCACTTTTATCAAAAAATTATCTTTAGCGTTCGTATATAATTGTGGTGCTTCTCAAAATTTGTAAACTATTAAGAAAGGAACACCATTAATTTCTTTCACACCTTTTGACGAACCAATACCAAGACCAACAGATAAGGAAATTATTTCTTTTCCAACCATGTTAATGATGGAACATTTCTTCAAAAGATCTTCTGCTTCACTTTTTTCTACCATTTGCTCCGCATAATATCTCTTGTTAATGTTTAATGTAAAATCTGATTGAGAAATAGTTTTGCCCAAAAGATCCGAATCACAGATGTTCAGCATCGGCCTGTCTTGATACGAGATGATTCGTACTCCGAAGGACATTATGCGTATTGACCTTTGATGATAGATTTAGCCCCGCAAGCCTCACATATTAGGAACGTAAGTCTGTTGGCTCTTTGTATTTTGGTGTCTGGGCTTCTACAGGTTGGGCATTCCAAATACTCCTTAACATATCTTTCAAGAAGACGCACGAAGTCATTGGGGTCTCTTTTTCCTACGAATACAGCTTTGTCTCCCGCAAGTTGAGCAGGAGTTGCAAATTCTTTTGAGAGATATTGTAGTAATTTACTTGCATCACGTCGAAATGTTTTTGGAAATTCAACAAAATTACGTAAGAAGGTTCTATTTCCCTGCCACATTACATCCGGTTTAGGAAGCTCAAATCTTCCCCCTGATTCTTCCCTGTTTTCGGTGAGCTTATTTGAAATCTTCTTTAGCAGTTTCTCGTATTCAGTCTTGGCCAATAAGAAAAACTACTTAACAACCCTATTTGGGTTTAGCGTAAAAAAGAAGATTGCGGCCTAAGAAGGCTTTCCTATTCGGAAAACTTTAGTTCCACAATTAGGACAAATGCCCTTCATTGCGGGTCGTCCGTTCTTTAGCTTAGTTTCTTTAGCATCTTTCATTTCTACTTTTTTTCTACATTTTACACAATACGCCGTCGTCATTCTACAAAATCCTCCACAAAGTTGTATTTAGGAAGGCGATGTAAAAATTATTTAACTATGGACTGGACTTGTGTAAATTTTACAATTAACATCAGGCTAGGGATATTGATAAATTTTATAAAATCTTACGATTTTTAATCAATTCTGGCAACAAAATGATCTATCTCAAAGAAATTAGCAAGTCTGTATCACCATAATGTAAATTTGGCCATGTCAAGTTATATTTCTAAAAGGAAATCTGAGAGTTGAAAAATTGGCTACAAAAAAGGGAATTGCGTTAACAGCAGCAATCTTGGGTGGCATCACAGCTGCTAGTTTCTTTGTGTGGTTTATCCCTCAAGACAGTGGAACCAAATTTGTAGTCTCTAATTATGGGGAACATCTTGATGGAGTGATAGAAAGACACGGCGTTGTTGCAGATGGGATAGAAACTCAATTTCAGTCTATGCTCAATAGCAATATTTCCCCAGAAGAGTACGTCACAGCTGCAGAGTTATCTTCATCACAAATCAATGCTTTAGCTATAGAACTTGTTGAAAGTGATGCCTCGCAGGAATGGCATGAAAGTTACATATTCTACATAGAGTCACTTAAAAAATACAATAGTTATCTGAGAGAGACAATAGTTATTTCGAATATGATAAAGGGGGAGGAATCAGAGACAGAAATTCAGCAAAGCATCAAGGGATTAGACATTCTCAAGGACGAGTCACAATTGTCAGCTCTAAGGTCAGCTGAGACAAGACCATGAGAAGAGAAAAACTCTCCTAGTGGTAATATTCGGAGTAGTGTGTAAATCAATTAATTAGTCAAACGAGCCTATGTAATACGTATGTCACTAAAAGATATCAAGTTAGAAAGGAAGACTGGTGATACAAGTTTTACTAACAGGTTACTTGTGATCTGTATCGACCGAGACGATGATATTGGTAAAAAAGCACATGTAGAAGCACCAGTCGTTGGAAGAGACGCTTGCATTGAAGCTGCTCAAAAACTTGCGTTAGAGGACCCAGAGGATGCAGATTCAAATTCGATTTTTGCTACAATTAAAACATATGAAGATCTGGTAAGCAGAGGATACCAAGCCGAAGTTATTGTAGTAGCTGGTGATGAAAATAGAGGGGTCCGTGCTGATGAAAAAATAATCTCACAAATAAAGGAAGTTAAGGAAAAATTTGCAGCTAGTGGAGCAGTGATTGTTTCGGATGGCCAAGATGATGAAAGTGTAATTCCAATAATCCAAAATGTGTTACCGGTTGTTTCTGTTCAAAGAGTTGTCATGCGAGTAAGTAAGGGTGTGGAATATTCTTACGCAGTCCTCGGCAAATACTTGAAAATGATAGCATATGATCCAAAGTTTTCAAAATTTTTCCTTGGTGTGCCAGGAATACTTCTTTTGATCGGAGGAATAGCGACAATTGCAGGATTAACAACGGAAATTTTTGCTATTCTGGTTGGGGTACTAGGTGGGGCGTTACTTATCAGAGCTTTTGATATCGACAAAGCATGGTCAAGTTGGTCTAAACCAACACCTGCTGGCTTTATCAGACTTTTCACAATGGTTACGGGATTGATTTTAGTTCTTGCTTCAATTCCTACCGGATTATCAGCATTAGATACAGGTCTTATCCCAGAGGACATTAACGTATTTGGAATCATAACTGACAAAGAAATAGTTGGGCTGTTCATTGCAGGAATGTTGCCATTTCTTTGGATGGGAATAGGAACAATCTTTGCCGGTTCTCTGTTAAGCCACTGGTTAAAAGGAAGCTTGAGATTAGTTACAGAAGTAATAAGAATAATCGTTCTTGTGTCACTTTATCCGATGGTATTGCAATTTACGAATGTTCTTGTTTATGATGAAAGCCCCTTCACACTCCTGCCTCCTCTCGCAGTGGGCTTGGCAGTAACGCTGATATCTGCCACGATACTTTTCCGAAGGTATAGGAAAAAGAGAGGTGGCGAGGTATTAACGGAATAAAAGATAAAGTTCTGACTCTGTCGGGCCTTTACAAGATATACTCTTTCAAACTTGAAAAAGAGATTAGAAATGGTTCGATGCCGAACCATCTCGCATTAATTCTTGATGGAAATCGCAGGTGGGCTAAAAGAAATCTCTTATTAAGAAATGATGGCCATTTTCAGGGCGCAGATGCAGTAGAGAACCTGTTAGATTGGTGTGAGGAATTTGATATCAAAATAATTACGCTGTATGTCTTATCAGCCGAAAATTTGGAAAGAGTTGGGACTGAATTAGATTTTCTTTTCGTCCTAATAAAAAGAAGACTTGAAAAGCTGTTACACGATCCCCGAATTCACAAAAACAAGATGAGGGTAAAGGCTATTGGTAGAACTGACTTACTTCCTGAATTCCTACAGGACATAATTCGTAGGCTTGATGAAGCTACGATCGGATATGATGATCATTATCTTAATATTGCAATCGCATATGGCGGTCAGACTGAATTAGTTGACGCTGTAAAAAAAATAGGTGCAGAAATAAAGAATGGAAGACTTGAAGTTGATGCAATAAACAAGGATGTTATAGAATCACGTCTTTACACATCTCACTTACCTCAATCTTCACCTGACATGATTTTAAGAACATCTGGTGAAAAGCGACTTAGTGGATTTCTAATGTGGCAGAGTGCATACAGTGAGCTTGTTTTTATGGATGTGTTATGGCCAAACTTCAGGAAAATCGATTTAATGCGAGCAATTAGAACGTACCAAAAGAGATCGCGAAGATTGGGCAAATAACAAAAAAATAATTGGTATATTGATTTGAAATAAAAATATGATAGAAGAAAGATCAGCAGGAGCAGTCTTATACGTTAAAAATCCGTCGACAAGTCTTTTTTTGTTGCTTCATTACCCATCGGGACACTGGGATTTTGTAAAAGGTAAAATTGAGAATGGAGAGACTCCACGTCAGACTGTAATTAGAGAGATAAAAGAGGAAACTGGCATACCAGATGTTGAATTCATTGATGAGTTTAAAGAAAAAATTGAATACCACTATACACTAGAGGGAAAGCCGGTTCACAAAGAAGTTCTTTTTTTTCTAGCAAGAACAAACACTAAAGATGTAAAACTATCACATGAACACTTGGATTTTGTGTGGCTTACTTTTGACGATGCATTAAAGAAAATTACCTACAAAAATGCTCGAAAAGTTCTAGAAAAAGCAAAGAATCGATTATTCAATGGTTAGCTGCTGAAGTTTTTTTGCTTCCTTTATAGGATCTTTCGCATTCAGGATTGTTCTACCAACAATTAGATAATCAGAACCTGATGTCAGACTTTTTTGTGCGCTCCCCCCCTGAGTTCCAATACCTGGTGAATAAATGTCACATGAACCCTTTGTTTTTTTTCTGCATGACTTTATGATTTCTGGAAATGTAGCACCCACGATAATACCATCCGCATGTGACGAAGTGGACCAATCTAAGAACAATTCATAAAGTTTGGCGGATTTTTTTTTATTTTTAACTTTTATTGGAATATCATAAATCAGTTTGGATTCAGGTGAGCTCATATGAACTACGGTGATTATACCTCGTTTTTTTCGGTGAGCAGAGTCAATTAGTTCTTCAAGATTATCTTGCCCCATAATTGGATTGACAATTATTGCGTCAAACCCTGCCTGCCAAAGTGCATCGGTAGTGATGCTATTAGTTCTTCTTATATCGTTTAGTTTTATGTCGGCAATAGTTTGAAGACCAGTATCATGCATAGCATTGTTTATTTTTTTTAATTCTTTGATTCCAAGTGGCAGGATTAGATGAAAATTAAGTTTTATCGCACACAAAAATTCACCAAGATTTTTGATATTTTCTATAGTTTTATTCACTAATTTTTGAGATGCTAATTTATCAAAGTCGTTGGCAAGTATAATTTTACTTTTACCGGCTGATGCCTTTCTAATTCTTGTTTTAAAACTAGTCATAGCATGGTTTCCGTTTTAAGAATACCACATTAAAAGTTAGTCAAATGAAAAATCATGAATTTTTAGAGTTTCGCACATCAACTATATCATTAACATCGGGACCTGTGCCGATGAGAGTTACTGGTACATTTAGTTTATCCTCTACTGATTCGATAAAGCGTTTTGCGTTGTCAGGAAGATTATCGTACGACTTCATGTGAGAACATTGAGGAAACAACACGTCAAGTTTTGTTATAGCAATCTGAGTTGCGCTATTCAACATGATGGATCTCTTTGCAAGTTCAAAATCAAAATCTGAGGCTCTTCTCAGACGTCCCGTTACTGTTCCAAATTCTTTCATTCCCTTTGCAGCTATTTCATCTGACGAAAGTTCGTGTTCCAAGGGTCCGGAGCCAACCCTAGTTACGTATGCCTTGAAAACAAGTATTACCTCATCCACGTTTTTTGGTCCTAATCCGATATCAGCGCAGATAGCAGAGGCAGTAATGTCCTTTGAGGTAACGTATGGATAGGTTCCATGCCAAAGAGAAAGGAAAGTTCCTTGAGTCCCTTCTACGAGAACTTTATCGTTTTGTTGCAAAGCCATGCTGATGGCATGTGGAACATCATCAAGATAAAATGTCAGTGACTCTATATCCTTTGCCACCTTAAGCGTCCTCATGGCCCTCTCCGCGTTTGCAGGACCTGTGCCTGAACCGGTAGTACCTAACGAATCTTTTAGTCTACCACTAGAATCTTCGGCTGTGTGACGCTCTTCTATTATGCCACACTGTGAATCAACGAATGTTCTGTCTGAAACTTCGAATTCTTCGATCTCTTTTAGAAGGACTTTAGGGTCAACAACAACTCCTGGGCCTATCAGCAGTCTAGTTTTTTTATTGAGGAACGCACTAGGAAGCATCCTCACTTTGTATTTTTTATCATTATATTCTATAGTGTGTCCGGCGTTTGGACCAACTCCTCCTCGTACCACCATTACCGGATTGTCTTTCATAGCAAGATAGGAAACTATTTTTCCCTTACCCTCATCACCGAAGAAACCGCCTACTACAACCGTCGAAGGCATACAGGGAAAGTCTTAAACCCGTATATTTAATCCAAATTATGACAATACAATTTTAACAAGAACTAGTACGAAGCAGCAGTATTGTCAGAATCAAACTATACGGGAAACATTATCATAAACCTAGCAAGCCTTCCGGAATTTCTAAGAAAACCTATTTTGAAAAAGAGGTTGATGGAATTTTTTACAATGTCTCCGGCAGAAAAAGCTGAGATCGTTAACAACGCCCTTGCGGCAGGTCCAACTATCCCCTTTGATAGGTTTGCAAAATTGTTCAAAACATGGCTTGAGGTGATGTCAACAGTTGCTGAGGAACAGAGAACACATATGTTTTCGAATTACATTAAAGAAATTACTGATAACCCTCACAAATTGGTCTTATTCAATCTAGATGGTATCCTTGAAGTTTTTCTAACGTTAGACCAAGTTCAGAAGTACCATATATTAAATTCCCTAAAAAAAGTCGTCAACAACTTGGATGAAGACAGAAAGGGAAAATTGTACCTTATAGTTCCTGATAACGCGAAGAAAGAACTTGGCATCTAAGAATGTGATTCTTCAGGATTTCTCTTGGACTCGTCAGAATAGTCTACTATGTCACCCTCTGGAGTTAGAACTCCTACGAATACTTTTTCATGCTTTTTGAGGACCTTACGATGTTCAGGCATCGACATATCAAGTCTCATTTCGTTTACCACCATTACACGATATTCTTTCCATTTTGTCCAGCAATCATTACAGCATGGATAAGCCCCACCTATAGGATCTAATTCTACATCATCAGATATTGGATTCTTGCATTTTGTGCAAACTCTAGACATACTTTAACCTCTCTACGATCACCATTTATCTTTTTTTAGACTAAGACATAATAGTATAGAATACAGAATACAATCATGAAGATAAAATGTCCCAAATGCAAGGATGTTGCGGAACTGGCAGATGACTTTTCTTTTGTGAGGTGCCCACATTGTTCTCTGGATATGAGTTATGGGGAATACGTACGGTTGGTGGCACATATTGAATCAACATATTCTGACGTCCTAGGTGATTACGCAGGCGGTGGAACAGAAGGGGCATCTGGGGGAAGCTTAGATGATTGGGATTAACCGATGCTCTGTAAAATTTAATTAATTTCGAAAGATGGTGTGCATAGTTGGAATTCATTCTTGAAAACATTTTGAATTTGATAGGCTTTTTGGTGGGCCTTGCTATCGGAATTATGTCTTACATAGGCTACAAAAACACGGGCAGCCCTACTCTTTTCAGACTTACTTTGGCTTTTTTTTCGATAAGTGCTGGTTTTTTTGTCATATGGACTGGATACACGGCAGAATCTTTCATAATCAAGGCAGGTCAGATTGAACCGTGGGTTCAAACACTTGGAATTGGAATTACAACCATAGGTTATTTTTTCATAGCATTTTCGCACAGCATTAAAGCATTTTTTCCGAAATCGAGATACTTCAAGTCAATAATTTTTCCACTATTCATATTATCGGGTAGCTCTGTAGAAAACATAATCAGGTCTATCTCCTTTATTTTGCTGGTTTATGGTACAATAGAAACAATTCTATCGTACATAGAGGGAAAAAAGAAGGGTGCACTTTTTGTTGCCTCAGGCCTAGGCCTCTTGGCACTTGGTGAATTTCTTGGTTGGTACTCATTAGTATTTCCAGAATCAATTCTATACTTTGTTTCCGTTTCTATTAAGATAGCAGGACTGCTATCCCTGTTTGTGCCTGTATCAAAGGTCCCACTAATGGGAATGAAATTTCCCAGTGACACATAATGAGAACAAACTACCATGCTCTTTCTACACAGCGCAGACGATTTAATTAGGCACATTATATGGTCAATTTCTTTTATCCTGTTGGTATATTGAAAAATATAGTCAAACTTGTCACGATGAATAATCAATATCATATACAGAGAGAAAAAGACATGCCGGCTTACCGCACACATATGAAAATAGTTGGTGATATACTTACTACTACGAGAGATGATGTCTTAGATGATCAGGGAACAACCGTCACATGCTTAATCAGAAAAGCAAACATATCTTATGGTCGACTTTCAAAAATTTTAGATACGTTGGTGGAACAAGGGCTATTGGAACAAACAAATTCTAAAAGGGCATGCAAATATAAAATTAGTTCAAGAGGAAGAGAATTCCTGAGTGCATACACTGCATTTAACGAGTTTGCACAAAACTTTGGTTTGAGAATCTAGCTATTCTTCCTCAAGATTAAGATCATCATCAAACTCGTCTTCAAATTCATTTTCAAAATCATCGATAGAATCCGACGAGGACAGTCTAGTCAACACGAATTTTGCAAGTAATTTATTATTAAAACATAGCGCATAACTTTTGAAAATTACATTCATTTGTTCTATTTTGACAAAACATAATTTACTACCCATGCTTTGAAGAAACGTGATTGTTTCATGTGATTCTGCAGGCATAAAGACTGCTGTGGAGGCAATAAAGAACGGGGGAACAGTGGTGTTCCCTACTGATACAGTGTATGGTGTCGGTTGTGATCCTTATAATGTACAAGCTATTCAAATGATTTTCAAATTAAAGCAAAGAAAAAAAACAAAACAGCTGCCACTACTTGGATTTTCAAAAGAAGAAATTTC
>JBHIDF010000014.1:0-13471 GCA_046759945.1 Nitrosopumilaceae archaeon | reverse complement strand
GATAAGGTAATTTCTTTTAATACGTAATTTTTAGCATCGTATGAAGCCCAAACATCATTCATTTGAATTATAATTTTGGTTGAGATGGTTGAAAGATTGGAAAACGAATGAGGGATGGAACTTGCCTTGGATAAGCTGATCATTGTATTTGTTACTTTTGCGTGTTATACTTGTCAAGTATTTTCTGATCTAGGCCGGTAAGTGAATCAATGAATGAACCAAATTCACCTATGTGCATTGTGGTAGTAGTTGGAAGTAAAGCTTCGGCACCGTAAATATTCATCAATATGTGATTGTTATCATCTTCATTCAATTCCAGCATTGCTTCTACTAGGAGTTTCCTTGTCGATTGTGGCATATCTTCTCTTATGACAAATACATGAGATGGTACTGGCCCAATTGTTTCAACTACTCTTAGCTTTCCTTGCTGCTCTCGAGTAAGATATCTTTGTGGAGCAATGTCGGAACCAAATGCAGCGTCTACGTTGTCATTTAACAACAATTCAAGTGCTGCTTTGTATCCTCCAGTGAAGGTATAAGCTTCAAAAGTATCAGCTAATGCAGCTTCAATTGCAATCAAATCATCTCCTTGGATTTGCATATAACCACCTTCAATGAGAGTACCCATCGGTCTTATGAAACCGGAAGAGCCAGTTATGCTTGTAAATGCAACTCTTTTTCCTACCGTATCTCCAATTGTCTGTATTGAATCGTTGTCTGTTTTTGCCCATACAGTAGCCTGATAGTTTACTTTACCCTCTACCACTTCTGCCAATACAACTTCTGCGTCGGACCTTTGATGTGCTATCCATCCAGGACCTGTATCCATAAATGCGGCATCGATATGTCCAAATCTCAGTCCTTCAATTATTGTTTCATAATTAGTAGGAACTACTATTTCTACATCAGTTTCTAATTTTTCTTCCAGATATCTTTCTAGTTCTTCTGCCCTTGGTGTTAATTCCATCGCTTTTTCTGTGGGTATGAAACCTATGGTAAGTTTTTCAACATCCGAAGAAATAAGTTGCATTCTTGGAACTTGGATGGTGCCCTTTTCAATTAGATATTCTATTGCATCCATAAACTCACCATCAGATATTTTGTCTGCTGCCCAAAATCCCGCTACACCTTTGATCCAACTTGGAATGAATCCTGTTTCTGCGGAAACTGCTATTGGAATTGTGGCTATTCCAACTATCATTCCAATTGATATCGGTAGAACTATTTTCATTCTCATATTCATGTATCTTATTAGGGCAAGCTAACATTATTTAAATCAGAAATTAATTCTAATCATATAGAACAGAGATTCGTTCTAATTATATAGAATGAGAACAATGTGGTTTAAATATCTAGGAAAACCTAACGTGAAAAGTTTGCCTAGAAAAGTCACACTTCCCCAATTAAAGAAATATGACGTTAGCCAAAAAGTTCTAGAAGCTTTAGCTGATGCAGAATCAAGGGCAATACTATTTTCCATAATTAAGACAGGCAAAACAGCAATGGAACTTGCACAAAAACACAGAATTCCTCTTAGCACAGTGTATAAAAAACTAGGAGACCTAGAAGGTCTGACGCTAGTTTTTGTAGACAAATGGAAGTTGTCTGACAAAGGACGAAGATTCAAGGTTTACAAAAGCAGAATCAGCAAGGCATACGTTACAATCCAACGACCAGAACCGAAGATCAATCTTTATCCGAACTGATATAATACGATGTTTAGTTTGATTTCAAAAAATTAAACTTTCTTTAGTATAGCTTTGTGAGGTTGGAACTTCTGCCATAAGAAGCCCAGTATTAACGCGTTCGCTGCCCAGAAGACTGTTACTCCTATCACAGACATTACTCTAAACCCGTTAACCAAATCCATTGGAGCTGTGATCTCATCTGGGTTTGCAGGCATTAGCACAAAAACTATTGCAATATAAACTCCATAACCTAAGAACGCAAGAGCCCTTTTGTTTTTCTCTAACTTTTTGAATATTTTGTAAAATCCCAAAGCACCCAAACCAGATAACGCAACGAAGGAAAGATACAAGACTGCTCTAAAAACCACAGTTTCTGGATCACCAACTGTTGGAGGGTTTGCAGGATACTTCAAAAATGGAATCATGAATATAGTAAACCACATTAAACCTGCTAGAACTAGAGACTTTTTGACATGATTCTGACCCGGAAGCACGTGTCTGGAATAAGCAAAAACAATACCAAACAATGCACCTACTGAAAGACCTAATATGCCGCCTGCCAGCACCTGGCCTCCTTTCTGCCAATCTCTGTAGGCGTCAAACTCTGCCCAAAACACAGGAGTGTCTTCTTCTTGACCAGAAGCAAAGAGATTTTGGTTTTCTATCCATATCGCTTCATCTAAGAATGGTTCCACAGTAAAAAAATTGGTCAAGCCGTGAATGATTCCTGCAGAGAAACCAGAAACTAAAACAATTGCCAGAAAAATGGTGGATTTCATACAAGATCCTTAGTGGCAGGGAAATCCTGCAGCATGTCTCATGTCATGATATAATTCATGAAGATAAAGATCCTCAAAGGCCTCTTCACCTATGACAAGGCTGAATAGATGACCCTGATCAAACGCTACTATGAAGAGACCAAAAGCAAAGATTATGAAAAGAACGCCCACTGCAAGTTTTGGAACTACTTGCCTACTAATTGTTAATGATGATGGATTAGGCAATTCGTCCAATTTTTACTAAAGTATTATTTAAATCGTCGGTCAGATCAGAAACTCAAATAGAGGAACAAGATGGATAAGATAAAAATTCAGAAGCAAGATTCTGTAAAACTATACAAGTTACGAAAAACGTTGGGTGAGTTATCTGATAAAACAGGAAGAGGAACAGAGCTAATTTCACTCTATGTTCCTCCCAAAAAGGCTCTTTACGACGTAATAAATCAGCTACAAGGCGAGCAGGGCACAGCAACCAACATAAAATCAGACCTTACTAGAAATCATGTAGTTGACGCACTATCTAGAGTTATACAGCGGTTAAAATTATACAAAAAACCTCCAGAACGTGGCCTTGTAGTTTTTTGTGGTGCTTTACCGCCAGAAGGTGGTGGTCCATTAGGAAGTGAAGTTATCAAAATCTACGAAATGGAACCGCCCAAGGAACTCCAGACATTTCTATACAGGTGTGATGATCACTTCCATGTTGACATACTAAAGGGCATGCTCAAAGATGAGAATCTCATAGGTTTGTTAGCACTAGATGCAAAGGATGCCGGCTGGGGTCTCTTACACGGAGATAAAATCGAAGTTTTGTCTCAGACGTCGTCGGGGGTGGCAGGCAAACACAGACAGGGTGGGCAATCGCAAAGAAGATTTGAAAGACTAAGAGAAATGGAGCTAACTGGATATTTTAATCGGGTGGCTCAGACAACTAGAGAGTATTTCCTTGACATTTACAAAATTAAGGGTCTTATAGTGTCTGGTCCGGGCCCAACAAAGGACGACTTCATTAAAGACAATTATTTAGAATACCGATTGAAAGATATGTTGCTAGCAACCATCGATTGCTCTTATGCAGGTGCAGAAGGAGTTCGTGAGGCCTTTACAAAAGCTGAGGACGTACTATCAGATTTTAGAATGGTTGAAGAAAAAAAACTTGTCGATAAGCTCTTCCAATTAATTAATTCTCAGAGTGGTCTAGGTGTATATGGACTTGATGAAATAATCAATCTTTTACAAAAAAATGTAGTGGATACATTGATCATAACTGACGACACAAATCTACAGAGATTAGAAATCAAGTGCAATAGATGCCAGCATGAGCGTGCCGAAATTTTAGAACGACAGAAAGTAATTCCAAGAAGAGTTGAGTTACTTAGTACACCTTGCCCGAAATGTAAAAGCACGGATTTACAAGCTTCTGACCGAGATATAATAGACTATCTTGCGTTGCTAGCAGCCCAAACCGGTACCAAAGTAGAAGTAGTATCAGGCAAAGCGGAACATGGGGTGATGTTATCCAGTATTGGAAAAGCTGGCGCGATTTTAAGATATAAGCCAAATTAGCCGATAATACTTTTTGCTTCGATATCTCTAAATATTTTTCATCATCGTGGTTAAGGGTGGAACACGTAATTCCAGAAGAATTTGACTCCAAGATTTTATCAAGCGATAAAAAAACTCTAGTATTATTTTATGCAGATTGGTGTCCCTATTGTGCAAAATTTAAACCCACCTTCGAAGAAATTGATTCAAAAAATATACAAAAAAAGGCGGCACTTGTAAATGAGGACGAAAACCCTCTTTGGGATAAATTCAAAATTCAATCCATACCTACAATGATTGCCTTTTGTAAAGGAGAGGTCATTACCAGAAGAGATGCAAAAAGGGGTGTTGGTCTCACAAGATCAGATATGGAATCTATACTAAGGGAGCTAATTTCTGAAAATTAGGTTTTTGAACGAAATATTCAAGTCTTTATTGAATCAATACACTTTCTAATTTTTTCAGCAAGGGACTTTAGATCCTTTACATCTGCTACTGTCCTTTTAGGCCAAGCAGTCGGAACGTTCTCGTAACGAGGTATAATATGTACATGAACATGTGGAATAATTTGGTTTGCTGCACGCCCATTGTTTTGACCAACGTTGAATCCATCAGCCTGTGTAGCTTCAACCACACCTTTCGCGATTAATGGGATTTTTGAAAAGAGTGCACCGACACTCTCTAGTGGCATATCGAAAATTTTTTCATGATGAGTACGCGGAATCACAAGTGTGTGACCACGGTGAATTGGATACCTATCCATTATGGCAATATGATCATCATCCTCATAAGCAAAAAAAGCAGGACTGTTGCCTGCAATTATATCACAGAATATACAGTTCATGATTACTTGAAACTTTGTATTTTATTTAATACTATTCAGATGCATTATCTCATGACTTATTTAGGGTGAAATTTTGATTGGGTTTAATCTATGGGCAAGAAAACAAGGCGAGAAAGAGAAGAGAAAAGAGAGAGCTTTGCGGCAAAGCGTACACGTGAGAAGCGGAAAAACTTACTGATTGCATCAGCGGTACTAGGGCTAGTCGCAGTCATTGTAGGATATTCTGCGTATACTTTTGCAACAATGGGGGCCAGTGCGCCTGGCGCACCGCCGGGTGCAGGCACGCTAGGTGATGAACATGAACATGCATCTATTCTTACGAGAATATTTGGTGACAAGTTTGATTATTCATCTGCTGCTTTTCAGATAAAAAGTAGTTGGATACATTTCGAAGGTAGCGATGGTACTACTGTACATCGTCATGCATCTGGTGTGACTTTGGGATACTTGTTTGAAACTTTAGGCATCGGATTAGATGACCAATGTTATATTTTTCCTGACGGACGTGAGTTCTGTACCAATGAACAATATTCTTTGAAATTTTTCATAAATCATCAACCAGTGTCCGATATACGAAATTATATCATAGAAGAAGGTGACAGGATTTTGATATCATACGGCAACGAGGATACAACTGAAATTGAAGAGCAGCTTGTGGAACTGGATTCCCAGTTAATAGTAGGATAAATTCATGCGAAAAACGAACTCGCCTTTTGTTCTTAGTGCAAACTCTAAATTATACCAACACATTTTCCCACTTGGATTTTAGAATGGAAATCTCAAGCAGAAACGTCGTAGAGGGAGTAGCTCGTGCTCCACACAGGGCGATGTATAAAGCGATGGGGCTAACTGATGATGATCTCAGTAAACCCATCATTGGAGTATCCCACACCGCTAATGAATCAACTCCATGTAACATTCACCTAGGAAGACTAGCCCAAAAAGCAAAACAAGGCGTAAAAGATGCTGGTGCAACACCAAGAGAGTTTGGTACCATATCAGTCAGTGACGGTATAGCCATGGGTCATGAAGGCATGAAATCTTCTTTGGTAAGCAGGGAAGTTATCGCAGATTCAATTGAGTTAATGGTAAGAGCTCACCAGTATGATGGACTAGTTGGGATTGCTGGTTGTGACAAGAGTTTGCCTGGAACAATGATGGCCATGGCAAGACTGAATCTTCCGTCGGTTTTCGTCTACGGTGGAACCATAATGCCAGGTATTTACGAAGGAAAAGCTCTGACAATTCAAGATGTTTATGAAGCAGTCGGAGCTTATGAGGCGGGACAGCTGACACTTGAAGCATTGAAAAATATAGAAAACTATGCTTGTCCTAACGCTGGATCATGCGGCGGAATGTTTACTGCAAACACAATGGCCTCCATTAGTGAGGCAATAGGGCTTGCATTACCTGGAAGTGCTGGTCCACCTGCGGAAGATGCAAGAAGAGAACAAGTCTGTTATGAAACAGGAAAAGCCGTATGCAATCTAATTGAGCTAAACGTAAAACCTAAGGATATACTGACTTTTGAGGCATTTGAGAATGCAATTTGTATGCTAAATGCAATTGGAGGTTCCACCAACGCAGTTTTACACCTCTTGGCTTTATCACACGAAATCGGAATTAAATTAACTTATGATGATTTTGAAAGGATACGAAAAAAAGTACCTCATATTGCAGACATGAGGCCGGGAGGTTTTCATGTGATGATTGATTTAGACAAAATCGGTGGTATTCCACTGATAATTAAATCATTAATGAAAAAAAATCTACTTCACGAAAATGTGTTAACAGTAACTGGTAAAACCCTAAAACAAAGCTTTGACTCCATAAACATAACTTTTGATCAAGACCAGAAAATAGTCAAACCTGTAGATTCTCCAATTCACAGCGTTGGTACCACAGTGATTCTGAAAGGTTCGCTTGCACCTGACGGAGCTGTTGTTAAGATCGCAGGAATCGAAACCTTACGATTTAAGGGAATTGCAAAGATCTTTGATAGAGAAGAAGACGCATTTGACGCAATTTCAAAAGAACAAATCAAAGACGGCGACGTTGTTGTCATCAGATATGAAGGTCCTAAGGGCGGGCCAGGAATGCGAGAGATGCTTGCCGTTACTGCTGCATTAGTGGGTCAGGGTCTTGGGGATAAGGTCGCTCTTGTTACGGATGGTCGATTTTCTGGAGCTACGCGCGGCCTAATGATAGGACATGTAGCACCAGAAGCATTCGTAGGAGGAAACATCGCACTAGTGAAGAACGGAGATGAAATAGTAATCGATACAGAAAAGAACTCAATTGACTTGATAGTGTCCAAAGGCGAACTGGAAAAAAGACGTCTTGGATGGAAACAGCCTAAACCAAACTATGAAAGTGGTGCACTCGCAAAGTACGCATCCCTGGTTGGTTCCTCGTCAGACGGAGCAGTCACAAAACCCATTTCTTAATTCTAGGTATTAGACATAGTGATAATCTCAGCGTATCCTTCTGGAAATTATAAATATAACGACGGATGGACGACATTCATGGGTGACCAGCTTTGGTCAATCAACGCTTAAAGTAATACCCCTAGAGTTATCTGGTTCCCAATTTCAAATCTACAACAAAATTTCTAGAAATTATAACTATTCATTTTTATTTGAATCACTCACAGGACCTGAAGAATTATCGGAAACATCGCTGATGGGGTTTGATCCGAATATTATCGTCAAAGGATTTTATGACAAAGTGATTTTACGATACAAAAATGGTACCGAAAAAACAATTCAAACTGATAATCCATTAGCAGAAATAAAAAAACTGCTGTTCCACATTTCAGATCAAAAATATCGTTACCTTGGAGGAGCAGTTGGAGTAGTTAATTATGATGCCATAAGAATGTGGGAAAAACTACCAGATTCTCATGAGAATGAAACTCCGTTGATGGAATTTGGAATTTACACAGATGGAATATTGTACGACAATAAAGAGAAAAAGGCTCTCTACTTTTACTATGACCAAAATAGGACAGAGCAAATCAAGGTAACGGAAAAGACTTTTCAAAAATTTGAAGTTTCGGAATTTACAGAAAACCTTAGTAAGGAAAGATTTTCCCAAATCGTAAACAAAGCAAAGCAATACATCTACGATGGTGATATTTTCCAGGTAGTATTATCTAGAAAGTTCAGCTTTAAGGCAAATGGAGACCTGTTAAAAGTATACAAGGTACTCAGGCAAATCAATCCTTCTCCTTACATGTACCATCTAAAAATGGATAAAAGAACCATAATAGGCTCGAGTCCAGAGATGTTGTTAAGGGTTACAGGAGATGTCGTTGAAACTTTCCCGATAGCTGGTACAAGAGAAATAACTGAGGACGAAGTAAAAAATGAAATCAAAAAACACGAGATGATAAATGACGAAAAAGAGCTAGCAGAGCATACAATGCTTGTGGACCTTGGAAGAAATGACATTGGACGAGTTTGTAAATATGGTTCAGTTCGTGTAAAGGAATTGATGGCGGTAAAAAGGTTCAGCCATGTTCAACATATGGTGACCCATGTTGTAGGACAATTAGATACAGCACGCAGTAGTTTTGATGCATTAAAGGCAGTATTTCCTGCTGGTACTGTTTCTGGTGCGCCAAAAGTACGTGCCATGGAAATCATTGATGAGCTAGAACCAGAAGCCAGAGGTCCATATGCTGGAGCAGTAGGTTACTTTTCATTCAATGGTTGCTGTGATTTTGCAATTGCTATCAGAACAATATTTTTTGATGGTAATAACGGGTTTGTACAAACGGGGGCAGGCATCGTTTCGGATTCAATAGACGAAAACGAATTTCGTGAGACAGAAAACAAAGCAGCTGGAATGCTTAATGCGTTAAAGGAAGCAGCCAAATGAAGTTCTTAATAATAGACAATTATGATTCCTTTGTTTACAACTTAGCTCAGCGTCTGGGTGAACTAGATGTCAATTCTGATGTTGTAAGAAATAACAAGATAACACTTAACGAAATTAGAAAGAACAATTACGATGCAATTGTGATTTCACCAGGACCTGGAAGCCCTGGTGACAAAAGATATTTTGGTGTATGTGTTGAAGTCATAAAACAGTTAGGATCCAAAACTCCAATCTTGGGAGTTTGTCTAGGTCATGAAGGAATCATCTATGCTTTCGGAGGTAAAGTTGTAAACGCGGGTCACGTGCGCCATGGTAAGACAAGCCCTATACGACACTATAATACGCCGCTGTTTGAGGGAATTAACAATCCCTTCAATGCTACGAGGTATCACTCACTAGTGGGAGACAAAACGGTTATTCCTGATATACTGAAGGTGACTTCAGTTGCGCAAGATGATGGAGAGGTAATGGGAGTTAGTCATAAGATGCATTTGATTGAAGGTGTACAATTTCATCCTGAATCGATTATGACCAAAGACGGAAAGAAGATACTAGGTAATTTTTTGAGGCTGGTAAAAAGATGATTAATGATTTAATAAATAAGCTCTCCCTTTGCTCGAACCTTTCTTATGACGAAATGAGTAAAGCAATGACTCAAATTCTCACAGGAAATATCCCTGTCCACGAGACTGCAAACTTTTTAGGAGAACTCACAAAAAAAGGAGAAACAGACGATGAGCTTCTGGCTATGTTAGATAAGATGCAAGAATTCTCAGTACATATCACACCAAAAAGAAAAGGAAAGATTATCGATGTCTGTGGCACGGGTGGAGATAAAATGAAGACCTTCAACATATCAACTGCAGCTGCCTTCGTAGTAGCTAGTGCGGGAGGGACAGTGGCAAAGCATGGCAATAGATCGGTTTCTGGAATCTGTGGGAGTGCTGATATTTTTGAATACTTTGGTTACGACCTAAACGCCCCGGCAGAAAAAAATGCGGCAATCATAGAGAGGTTTGGAATTGGTTTTTTGTTTGCTCAGAAATTTCATCCTGCAATGAAAAACGTCGCAGAAGCAAGAAAGATCCTTGGAATTAGAACTGCTTTTAACTTGTTAGGACCCCTCAGCAATCCAGCAGGCGTAAAAAATCAACTAATCGGCGTATATTCTTCTGATTTCCTAGAAAGATTGGTTCTGCTTCTAAAGTCACGTGGTGCAGAAAACGTCATGACAGTAAGGTCACATGATGGCCTAGATGAGTTTTCAACTGGAGCTAAAAATCAGGTTTGCCTTCTCACTAATGGGAAGATCGATATCAAAGTCATTGATCCCCAAGAGTTAGGACTTGCAAAAGGAAACCTAAATCAAATCCAAGTATCCACAAAGGATGAAGCCATAAGGGCGTTTGTTTCAGTTTTAAATGGTACCGCAAACCAATCCATGATGGAAATCACCGCTCTCAATGCGGCAGGCGGTCTTATTGTATCTGACATTGCGACAGATTTCAAGGAAGGAACACAGATGTCACTTGACGTTATGAAAAGTGGCAAGACGTTTGATCTGTTCAAAGATCTAATTCGGCATTGTGGAAACATGCAGAAAATAGAGGAGCTTGAAAAATCATGAATGGGATGCTAAAAACATTGGTACAAAATTCTCAAAACGCAATTAGTGACGGAGTGTATGAAATATCCAAAAGATTACAAAAATCAGAAGTTGATCTTGTTGATTCTATTAGAAAAAATGATCATGCCTCTTTGATCACTGAAGTAAAATTCTCGTCTCCAACTCTAGGAAAGATCAGAAGCATGTCGGATCCAGTAAAAATAGCAAAGATGATGATAAAAGGAGGCGCAGTAGGAATATCAGTTCTCACACAACCATATCTTTTCGATGGTTCACCAGAATATTTTATGCAGATACGCCAAGCAGTTAATGTACCCCTTCTCATGAAAGATATTACGGTTGATAAGATTCAGATAGATGCTGCAGAAAAAATTGGTGCAGATTACATTCTCTTGATACAATCACTTTTTGATAAAAAACTCGTACCAGAAATTGATGAGTTTATTGACTATGCACAAAGAAAAAAATTGAAAGTTCTTGTGGAAGCTCAGACTGGAAAAGAATTTGAGAATGCAATAAAGACTAATGCAGATTTGATAGGAATCAACAACAGGAATTTGGACACGCTTGAACTCGACATTAACACTACGAAAAAGATCCTTGATGGTCGCAATTACTCAAGAATCATAATTTCCGAGAGCGGAATAGAGTCTGAAAAGGAAATCCGGTTTCTTCACAAATATGGTGCTAGTGCGTTTCTCGTAGGTTCTAATATAATGAAAAGTGCTAATATCGAAGAAACCGTGAGAAGGTTAGTGATGGCTATATGAGGAACCGCTTTCCAAAAGATGGACGCTTTGGTAAATTTGGGGGAAAATACATCCCAGAAACATTAGTGCCTGCCATAGAAGAACTCGAAGAGAACTACCTAAAATTCAAAGATGATAAAGGTTTCAGGAAAGAGTTAGATTATTACCTTGATAATTACGCAGGAAGACCGACTCCTCTCTACTTTGCAAAAAATCTGACGGAAAAAGTTGGCGGCGCAAAAATTTACCTGAAGCGTGAAGATCTTTTGCATGGCGGTGCTCACAAGATCAACAACACCCTTGGCCAAGCACTGTTAGCAAAAAGGATGAGAAAGAAAAGAATCATTGCAGAAACTGGAGCGGGCCAACATGGGGTGGCTACCGCCATGGCTTGCTCATGTCTTAACATGAAGTCGGAAGTGTACATGGGTTACAAAGACATGCAAAGACAGAAGCTTAACGTGTTCAGAATGAATCTGTTAGGTTCCAAAGTGTATCCAGTCATGACTGGATCACAGACACTAAAAGATGCCATAAATGAATCTATTAGAGATTGGATCACAAACGTTGAAACCACCTACTATCTTTTAGGATCAGCAGTAGGGCCCCATCCATACCCTGTAATGGTTAGAGACTTTCAATCAGTAATCGGAAAAGAAATTATTCAACAAATCAAACAGATCGACGGAAAAATTCCCGATACAGTAATTGCATGTGTAGGAGGAGGATCTAATGCAATTGGAACCTTCTACCCGATGCTAGATACGAACACAGAGCTGATCGGCGTAGAAGCTGCAGGTCAGGGTCTAAAAACGAGTCATCACTCTGCGACGCTTAACAGAGGATCTGAAGGAGTCTTACATGGTATGATGACCTACCTACTGCAAGATGAAGAAGGCCAGATTTTAGATACTCATAGCATATCCGCAGGCCTTGATTACCCTGGAGTTGGACCAGAACACTCCTATCTCAAGGATTCTGGGAAAGTAAAATACCAGAGCGCTACTGACCGAGAAGTAGTAGATGCTTTCTTAATGTTAACACGATGTGAGGGAATTTTACCTGCCTTAGAACCAGCTCATGCGGTTGCACATGCTATCAAAATTGCAAAAGACCGACCAAGAAGTGAATCTATTGTTGTAACTTTATCAGGTCGCGGAGATAAGGACGTAGAGGTTGTAGAGAATTATCTAAAGAAAAATGTCAAAAATAAAAGATAAATTTTTAGAGCTTGCCGCAAAAAACCAGAAAGCTCTAATTGCATACGTTATGGTCGGATATCCTAGCATGAAGGGAACTTTTTCTGCAGTGCGTGGTTTGGTGAACGGAGGCGTAGACATAATCGAACTTGGAATGCCATTCTCTGACCCCCTTGCAGACGGTCCTATAATACAAAATGCAAGCACTGTTTCGTTGCAAAAAGGAATCACGCTTGAACAATTTTTCAGTACAGTGAAAAAAATACGCAAAGAGACAGATCTTCCCCTAGTCCTGATGACATATACGAATTTGTTGTATAGGCAGGGTTACAAGAAGTTCATGTCAATGGCAAAAAAAGTTGGCATTGATGGCTTTGTGCTCCCCGACATGTCACTAGAGGAGTCTAAAGAATACCTCAAGGCAGCTCGCCAAAAGAAGGTTGACACAATTTTTCTCGCTTCACCTAACACCGATAAGCAGAGGATGAAGAAGATCTCTAGAGCCTGTTCTGGTTTCCTGTATCTTGTATCACTCTATGGAACAACTGGAAAGCAACAAAAAATCCAACAATATACCCTGCAAGCAATAAAAAATGCAAAAAAAATAGTTGACAAAAAAATACCTTTTGCTGTGGGGTTTGGCATTTCAAATTCGTCACAGGCACGCAAATTCATAAAATTGGGCGCTGACGGCGTAATAGTTGGTAGCGCTTTTTTGAGGTTAATGGAAAATACATCTTCTAGAGAGATTGAATCAAAGACAGAATCATTTGCACGAAGTTTGAAAAAGGCAACCCGAATACAATAGGGGCTCCAATTATAAGTCACAAAAGAATCGTGATGAAAAATATTTTTAGTATTGTTTTAACTAAACTGGAATTTCAAAGTTAATCAATCTCGCCAAAGGAATAAAAATCCCATGTGTATTACTCATATGTGCAGACGAAGTTTATTTTTGTAACAGGTGGCGTCATGTCCGGCCTCGGAAAAGGGGTGATTACTTCTTCAATAGCAAAATTGTTGCAATTATCGAATCAGAAAGTTTCTTGTGTTAAAATTGATCCCTACCTGAACTATGATGCAGGTACTATGAATCCAATTATTCATGGAGAGGTCTTTGTTACAGAAGATGGAGGAGAATGTGACATGGATATAGGC
>JBHIDF010000013.1:0-15039 GCA_046759945.1 Nitrosopumilaceae archaeon | reverse complement strand
AACTCTAAGAAATACCAATATGGGGTATTGATCTTGGGTATAAATTTGGGTTTTGGCAGGTAGACTTGTGGATTTTAGGCGAACACACTACATAAAAAAATTGGATCTTTCCATGGAAGGAAAAAAAGTCATCGTGGGGGGTTGGGTCGAAGATCTGCGCAAGATGGGTAAGATTACATTTTTGACTCTGCGTGATGTCACAGGGATCGCTCAGGTTTTCCTTGCTGAAGATGCCCACAAATCAATTGAAGGACTCACTAGGCAAAGTGTAGTCAGAGTAACTGGTACTATCCAGAAAACAAAAGCAAGAGACTTTGCTTTTGAAATAAAGTCAGAAAAGATAGACATACTTGCCCCCGCCGTACATCCTCTACCAATTGATCCGATAGGCAGACTAGAAAGCAACATTGACAACAGACTCAACGCAAGGGCGCTAGATATGCGCAACCAAAGGACTGCAGCCATCTTCAAGATTAGACACCACGTTCTCGGATCAATTAGAAAAACGCTTACGGAGAAGAATTTTTTTGAAATCAATACTCCGAAAATAATTGGCAGCGCAAGCGAAGGAGGTGCTAACCTTTTTGCTTTGAAATATTTTGAGAAAGAAGCATACCTAGCACAAAGCCCCCAGTTATACAAGGAACAGCTTACCATAGGATTGGAAAGGGTTTTCGAGATTGCTTCCTTTTACCGAGCAGAGAAGTCTCACACTGGAAGACACTTGAGTGAATTCACAAGCGTAGATATCGAAGCAGCATTTATGGACTACTCTGATGTGATGGATGTTTTAGAATCATTGATCTTAGAAACATTCCAATATACAGCACAAAATTGTAAAGAAGAACAAAACATTTTGGGAATTAAGATTGAGGTTGCTTCTTCACCATTTGAGAGAATCACCTACAAGCAGGCAATTGAGGAACTACAAAAGGAGGGAGTAGAACTTAAAGTCGGAGAAGACCTGCAGGATGCGCACTTGCGTTCTTTGGGTAAAAAGCGTCCGGGATTTTACTTCATAACAGACTGGCCTTTAAAATTAAAACCGTTTTACATTCAAGAAAAAGATAATGACCCAACACTTTCAGAGTCTTTTGATTTACAATACGGATACCTTGAGCTCGCTTCTGGTGGAACAAGAGTACATGATCCAAAAATAATCCAGTCCAGACTAAAGGAACAAGATCTTGACCCTGCTGGTTTTGCAGATCACTTGCGCGCCTTTGAGTGGGGTATGCCTCCACATGCGGGTTGGGGTTTAGGACTTGAACGGCTTTTGACTGTTTTAACAAAAGTTGATAACGTACGTGAGGTTGTTTTGTACCCCCGTGACCCTGACAGACTTACACCGTAAAAAGATAAATCGTAACTATACATATCAAACAAAGTGCAAAAATGCGATTTTTGTGGCTCCCAGTTTGGAGATCGTAGGTGTTACTTTTGTGAAAAAAACTGCTGTACTTCGTGTATGGTAGACGATAAAAGTCGTTGCAAGAGTTGTTACATCAAAAAGCGCAAATTGGGATGGAGAATAATTAAGAAAAATAAAATACTTTTGGGATTTGTTGCGTTTTTGTGGCTTTACGCAGTCTATCCAGGCCCTTTTATACCAGGATTTGATCCAACGTTTTATTGGGCTACATTAATGGCGGCAATTTTGTTTATGATACCAATTGGCTTTATGCTCTTTTTCTGGTCTAGAAATCCCCCTTCTTCAGACATCAAAAAGTAGTTTATCAAAATGCAAAATCACTGACCGTCAATTGAGATTAGAGATAAGATGTTGTGTAAATTCCATAGTTGTTTTATCCCCGCCGATATCCTGTGTCTTTATTCCTTTCTGAACGATGCTGTAAACAGCTGATTCGATTTTATTTGCTACTTGAAGACTCTTTTTATCATTGTTTTTCATTGCTAACCACTCAAACATCATCTTTACAGACAATATGAATGAAGAAGGGTTTGCAATTTTTTTTCCTGCAATATCAAAGGCTGCCCCGTGCACTGGTTCAAATAATGCAAAGTTTTCGCCAATATTTGCAGCAGGGGCCATGCCTAATCCTCCTACGACCTGAGCTGATTCATCTGAAAGAATATCTCCAAAAAGATTCGTAGTTACTATTACATCAAATAATTCTGGCTGTCGTATGAGATTCATAGCGCACGCGTCTACGTACATTTCCTCAAATTTTATTGAGGGAAAATCTTTCGCAACGACGTTGCAGGCCTTTGAAAAAAGGCCGTCGGTTTTCTTCATCACGTTAGACTTGTGGACGCATGTGACTTTCTTTTTCTGATTTCGCTGCTCTGCAGTCATAAACGCATATCTTGCTATTCTTTTTGAGGCTGCTTCAGAAATAATTCGCATTGCTACAGCCATATTCTCTATCTCAAATTCTTTGCCTGTATAGAGATCCTCTGTGTTCTCTCTCACTATGACAAGATCTATACCATCATTCAACGCCTGCATGTTTGGATAGGATTTTGCTGGTCTGATGTTGGCATAGAGATCTAAAATCCTTCGTAAAACAACAATGACATCTGCAGCACTTTCACCCACAGGTGCCTTCAAACATGCATCAGACTTTTTGATTGAGTCTAATGTTGCTTCGGGTAACGCCTTGCCGGTTTTCTGCAAAGCAGTATCGCCTGCTTCAAGTTTTTCAACCGAAAGTTTCATGCCTAACTTGTCATTAACCGTTTCCAAAATTCTAATAATAGATTCAGAAATTTCTGGTCCTATTCCGTCTCCAGTAATAAGGGAAATTTTGTACATGTTATTTTGGAATTAACGAAATTAGTAATGAATTTTCGCATATTTACAGGAATGCAATAAGCGTTCGACAATTACGAATCTTGTTTGGTACATCATGATTGCCTGCTTGGCTTCTTCTGTTTTATGATTTTTTTAAGCATTACTCTGTTTATTCCTTCAATCATAGCTTGAACGCTAGTGGTAACAATATCTTCACCAATTGATTTTGCAGCAGCGGTATTTCCATGAGCATCTTCAACCTTTATTGTGACTTCGCAAAGGGCGTCCGAACCCCCTGAAATCGAATCTAGTTTGAACTCTTTGACCCTAACTTCAGCAATTTCTCGTGTAATCTTTTGAATTGCATTGAGTGATGCATCAACTGGACCTACTCCATGGTCAGTCGCAACAAAGTCTTTTCCTTCTATGTTAAGTTTGACAAACGCATATGGCATGTTGCCAATTCCTGTAGAAACCGAAAATCCTGTTAGATGGACTATCCTTTTAAATCCATATTCTTCCATTATGTCTGATGCAATAGAAAGAAGTTCAACATCGGTTACTTGTTTTCCCTGATCGCCTATATTTTTCACCTTCTCTAGAATTTTATTTGTTTGTTCATTAGTCGGCGTTATACCATATTCCTCAAGCATTGCAGAGATGCCATGAGCTCCTGCATGTTTGCCAACTTGTAACCACCTTGTCCTACCTACTAGTGCGGGACTGATAGGCTCATAAGTTAAGGGGTTGTTGAGAACACCGTGGGTATGAATTCCGGATTCATGTCCAAACGCATTTTCTCCAACAATTGCTTTATTTCTTTGAACATGAACACCAACTTCATTTGCTATGTATCTCGAGGTTTCATAAAGTAACTTTGTGTTAATGTTAGTTTCATATTTTTTATCCAATTGCAAGCACTGTAACGCCATAACAAATTCTTCTAGTGATGCGTTTCCAGCTCGTTCTCCAATACCATTGATTGTAACGTGCGCACATTGTGCTCCCGCTTGAATTCCAGAAATTGCATTAGCCACCGCCAGCCCAAAGTCGTCGTGACAATGAACACTTACAGGAAGATTTGTTGCAGCGATAGCATCTCTTGTTATCTCTGCCATATACGCAGGTGTTGAATAACCAACAGTGTCGGGAATGTCAATTCTGTCAGCTCCAGCCTTTGCAACCTTGCTGTATACTTTTTTCAAAAATTCCCTGTCTGTCCTCGTAGCGTCTTCAGCTGAAAACTCCACTTGTAATCCACGTGATTTTGCATACTCCACTGCCTCAACTGCCTTTGCAACTACCTCGTCTGGGCTCATCTTCAACTTGTATTGAAGGTGAATGTCAGATGTTGCAATAAAGGTGTGGATGTAACTCAATCCTGCATCGACAGCTGCATCGATGTCTTTTTTGTCAGTTCTAGCCAAGCCACAAATTTCAGCATTGAAATTTGCACTGGTTATCATCTTTATTGCTTGCACTTCTCCTTCAGAAACGATTGGAAACCCTGCTTCGATTGCATCGATTCCTAGAGCATCTAACTTCTTTGCGATGTTCAATTTCTGCTCTGGAGATAGTGCCACGCCGGGTGTCTGTTCGCCGTCTCTTAATGTTGTATCAAAAATTCTAATTTTCATTCGATTTTCCCTCTTGGTAATGCAGATATTCCAGTTCTAGCAATTTCTAAAATTTCATAACCTTTAACCATATTAGTAAATGCATTTACCTTATCGGGTGTAGCCGTGATTTCTACTATAATTGATGACTGTCTTACATCGTGTACTTTGCACTCAAAAGCGCTGGCTAGATTCATTATCTCCGTAATATCCGATGGCTTGGTTACTTTTATTTTCAAAAGGACGAGTTCTCTGTAAACGCTCATCTTTTCGTCTAAGCGTTTCACTTCCACCGTATCAATCATTTTGTTGAGTTGTTTTATGATTTGACTCACCTGTTTTTCATCCCCTATTGTGGTTATGGTCATTTTAGAAAACTCAGGATTTTCAGTTACACCTACTGAAATACTATCAATGTTGAAATTTTTTGATCTAAACAAGTTCGTAATCTTGAATAGTACCCCTGGTTTGTTCTCCACTAGTACAGAAAGTATAGCCCACATTAGATTAACCTAAGATGGCAAAATCATGTCCTTTAGTGGAGTTCCTGGTGCAACGAAAGGCAATACGTCTTCTAGAGGATCAATAGGAATGTCAATTACCGTTGCAACATCGCTCTTTAGAGCTACTTTTACTGCTTTACCTATCTCGTCAAGCGACTCTGCTCTTATTCCCTGTGCTCCGTATGCTTCAGCTATTTTTACGTAATCTGGACAATCTTTAAGGTCTATCCCAATCATTCTTCTATCATAGAAAGTTCTCTGCCACTGTGCCACCATTCCAAGTGAGAAATTGTTCATTACAAATACAATTACAGGTAAGTTTTCTAATACTGAAACAGCAAGAGAATTTTCTGTCATGTTAAAACTTCCTTCGCCTGCAATGTCTAACACTGGAACGTCTGGCTTTGCGGCCTTGGCACCTATCGCAGCAGGGAAACCCCAACCCATCGTACCAAGTCCAGTTGAACTAAAGAAGGTTCCTGGATGAATCACGTTAAAGAAAAGTGATGCCCACATCTGATGTTGACCAACCTCGGTTGTGGTAATTGCTTCGTGGGGTAAGACTTCCCTCAACTTGCGTAGTACTTTTGCAGCACCTAGTTTACCTGGATGAATTTTGAGATTTTGTCGCCAGTATTCTTTTGTTTCCTTTACTCTTTTCAACCATTTAGTTTCTTCAGTTTTTTTGACTGCTTTCTGCAGTAGCAGCTTTACCATAATTCTAAGAGAAGCTTGTACATCACCCACTACGGCAACAGAAGTCGTTTGATTTTTACCAATCTCAGCAGGATCTACGTCCATGTGTATTATACTTAGATTCTTTTCAAAATCCTCAAATCTTCCAACTGACCTGTCAGAGAACCTAGTGCCAATTGCAAGAACGCAATCTGCTTCCACCATCGTCTTGTTTGCTTCAGCATGGCCATGCATTCCTATAGGACCTAGCGAGAGCACGTGATTTTCTGGGAATGCGCCTTTGCCTTTGAAGGTGGTAACAACAGGTATCATTAGAAGTTCGGCAATTGATTGTAGTTCTGCAAATGCACCTGAAATTATTACGCCGCCGCCGGCCATAATAATCGGTTTTTCAGCCTTGAGCAATATGTCGATTGCCCGTTGAATTTCTAATATGTCCGGATCTGTCCATGGGTGATATCCTCTTATCCTGACTACATCTGGAAAACTCATCTCTGCTTCATTTTGCTGAACATCTTTTGGCATGTCTATTAATACAGGACCTGGTCGGCCTGTAGCCGATATGTAAAATGCTTTCTTTACCACTTCTGGCACTTCAGCAGGATTTGAAAGTTGGAACGCATACTTTACGATTGGATTTGATATTCCAATGATATCACTTTCTTGAAAAGCATCTCTTCCGATCATCGCAAGTGGAACTTGGCCAGTTACTGCTACCATAGGCGATGAATCAGCGTGTGCAGTGGCGATTCCGGTGATAAGGTTAGTAGCGCCTGGCCCAGATGTTGCAAAACATACTCCAGGCCTTCGGCTAACCCTGCCGAAACCATCGGCCATATGTGCAGCCGATTGTTCGTGTCTTGCCAAGATATGTCGCAAGTTGCTTTTGTAAAGCTCGTCGTACATTGGTAGATTGGCACCACCAGGCAATCCGAAAACTATCTCGACGCCCTCCTTCTCAAGGGCATGCATTAAAGATTTAGAACCAGACATTTTACTCATAATTTTCACCCGAAAAAGTTGCAGATACTTTTTACAGTATCAGGTCGACTAGCAACAGAACTCGTGTATTACTCGTCGAACCTCCCGAACTCATACTAGTCATCTATCACATTACGATGTAATTTATAAAGATTACTGGATAAATTTTTGAAATTTCTACATATATGATGAATGCTGACTCAACTATTCCATAAATAATTTTGTTGGATTTAGAAAGTAATCCATTTCTCACAAAACTTAAAGACCAAGCGTAAGAAGCAGAATCGATTTTGTCAGACCAATCGGAAATTATAGAAATTATACACACTTTTTTCGAGTCAGGCAAGACAAAGAATCTAGCTCCATTACGAGCAATCCAACTAGACGACCCAAGATTTTCTAGTTATAACGATGTTCCACCATTTGATCTGAAAGATTATGCAACTACAATTGCACTCGAAGAACTTCGTTTCGTAAGTATTTCAGACTATAGTTATGATATTAAAAATCCCAAAGTTGTCATCTTCGATAACAGTGCGGTGGCAACTTTTCAATTGAAACAATCAGGAATGTTAGTAAACAACAAAGCCTTTACGGGAGAACATTTTTCTATAGAAGACAGAGTTACTTTCGTTTTAGTAAAAGTCCCCAAATGGAAAATTGTACACCTCCATTTTTCAAAGATTTAAGATTAAGCAGTAGTTGTTTGGGGAGGCTGAGCACTCAGTTTTTTAAACAAATCGTGCGCCTCTTGTACCGTCGCATTTTCATGAACTATAGTACGTACAGCCTTTATCATTGGCACTGGATAGTCTGATTGCCATATGTTTCGTCCCATATCAACACCTGCAGCGCCAGCTTTTATTGCATTATAGGCCAGTTCCAGCGCAGCTTTTTCTTCAAGTTTTGGACCACCGGCAATAATCACAGGAACTGGACAGCTGTTAACCACCTTTTCGAAATCTTCGCAGTAATAGGTTTTTACCAAGTGTGCTCCAAATTCCGCCGCAATCCGGCAAGCTAGCGAAAGATACCTTGCATCACGTTTTTCTAGTTCCTTTCCGACCGCAGTTACCGCAAGAATGGGTATCCCGTAATCTTCACCTTCGTCAACAAGTTTTCCAAGACTAACCAAAGATTGGTGCTCATGTTCAGCTCCTACAAAAATAGACATCGCGAGAGCGCTGACATTAAGCTTTATGGCCTCTTTTACTGAGGTGGTGATTTTTTCATTGGACAAGTCTTTTCCAATTACGCTGGAACCGCCAGATACTCTGAGAACGACTGGAATAGCAAAGTTTGCATCCACTGATGTCCGTAAAACTCCCCTTGTCAGCATGATGGAATCTGTATATGGAAGCAGTGGCTTGATGGTCCTTCTTGGAACTTCTAATCGTTGTGTGGGTCCCAGGAAATAACCATGATCTACTGCAAGCATTACTGCTCGTCCATCTTCTGGTTTTATGATACGCGAAAGGCGATTTTTCATTCCCCAGTCCATATGACTTCTCTGATTTTCGAGGAAACTTTCGCCCTAGTTAAAGCTTTACTGAGCTAGTAATGATTATTTTCATAGAATCATTTCTTTCATGGGCGTGTCGAAAAGCTTTCTGCGAATCTAGAAGATCATATTTATGAGTAATTAATTTAGCGACATCGACTTTAGAATCTCGTATCAAATTTAATGCAGACATCGTATCTTTATCGGATGCAGCGTAGCTCGGTATGATAGTTACCTCTTTGGAATAGACTTTGCTCACATCTAAAGAGAGTGTAGCTCCCCTTGATGGAACACCAAACAAGATAACAATTCCTCCCTTTCTCACACAGTCTATTGCATCAGACAAGGCAGTGAGATTTCCAGTTGCAACAATCGCGACATCTACTCCCCTATTTTCGGTTCTAGAAAAGACTTTTTCCTTTACATTCGGGTCAGTTGATTTTATAGCCTCGGTTATTTTGAATTTCTTTGCAAAATTTAGTCTGAAGTCGTTAACATCAAAGCAAAAAACTTGTCCACATTGATGGACTTCACTCAACATGACGTGCATCATACCAGTTGGACCAACACCGAAGATTGCTACAGAATCTCCTTTACCAAGTTTAATTTTGTTCCATGCACGCACACAGCATGCAAGAGGTTCTATCATCGCAGCTTCATCAAAGCTCATCGAGTCGGGTATCTTTATTACACCGCCATGATTTACATTCCAGGCCGGCACGACAAATTCTTCAGAAAGGCCACATGGCGTCAGATTTGTCTCGTAATATTTTTCACACATAGTTTCATTTCCGTTGATGCAATAATGACAGGAATAACATGGGACGTGGTGATGGGCAAAGACCCTATCACCTTTTTTGAAACCTGTAACGTTTGTGTCCACTTCTGACACCACTCCCGAAGGCTCATGTCCAAGTCGCATAGAAGGTTGGCTATACCGGCCGTAGATCTTTTCTATATCTGAACCGCAAATACCACAGGAGTGCATTTTCACCAATACCTCGCCATGTCCTAAAGTTGGTCTGTCAATATTTTCAATCTGAACTTTTGCCGAATCCCTCACGAATGCAGCTCTCATATGCCATTTCTGTGATGAATGGTATAAGTAGATTAAACTAATGGTGGAACATTAAAACAAAAATTCTATGTGTAGCTCAAACACCAAGAATTTGTTTTAGCAGCTTTCTGTAATCAACGTCACTCTTTTTGCTACCGGGAGCTGGAAGCTCAAATACAAGAGGTGTCGACTTTTTTGATCTAAGTGTAGTAAGTTTGTCGCCCATCGATTTTGAAATATCATCACTGACAAGAATGAGCCCAACTGAAGAATCATCCATCAGCTTCTTTATTTTATCGAGGCCGTTATCAGCAGATTTAGCAATGACTCCTTGCACTCCAGCAAGTTGAAAACTTGTTACAAAAATTCTGCTCCCCACTGTAACAATTTTCACAAGACGCCTTCCTTGTGAATGAATTTAACTCTTTGCTGAAATGAACGTCTATCATCAAGAAAACTTGATTTAGTATGGAATACTACCGCTAACAAATGACTGAGATAGACAATAAAAAATCTGTTTATCTATTTGTGCACGGAAGAAAAGACCTAGAGGAATCTGCGGTAAAATTATTAGTAGAAAATGAGTTTGCAAAAGAAAAGATAATTCTTGCAAAAAGCAATGAAGTTGGTTCAATAGATGATTACATGGCACTGCTTTGGCCCCCACCAAATCCAGACCACATCAAGATACAAAAAATAACAAAGGTAGAACCGGTAGAACCTGAGGGAATACTAGGGTTGTGGAAAGGCGTCTCTACGGATGACCTCTTTGAGATAAAACTTTGAATTTAAAGATCGGAAATCATTGCTGATACAAAGTTCGTGTACTCATCGTCTGAGAATCGTATAACGTTTACTTTTTTTCTTTTGCTCGCAATCTTGGCAGATTTCAAATGATAGCATTCTCTTCCCCCATTTAGCGTGTTAAAGAAAAAGTCCTCACAAGAGCAAAAATTAAGGTCAGGATCAAGCCAATGTTCGTTTTCTTTTCCAACGACAGTCCAAATCTTCCTCCCGCTGGGTTTGAAGACGTGAAGTTTTACGCGGTTTTCAGAGATTACTGATTCTACTTTGTCAGAATTTTCTTTCACAAGAATTTAATTCAAATGGACGGCTATATTTTTGATGGCTCACACGAGACCGGTTCCAACACATCCTGCTTTAATTATAGAGGAAAAAAATCGCCATCTCGTTGTAACTGATTTGCATATTGGGTTTGAGAGCAGCCTTGCAGCAAATGATATTTTTGTTAATACGAATACAGTACAAGAAATTCTCGATAATCTTTTTTCTATAATTGATTCAGAAACCCCAGATTCATTAATACTTCTAGGAGACATAAAGGCAAGTGTAAAATCTATCTCGAAATTAGAATGGGAAAATGTCCCTAAGTTTCTTGAGAAAATAAAAGAGAGAATTGATACTGTTTTAGTTCCAGGAAACCACGACGGAAATATACAGAGGCTGGTTCCCGATGGGATCACTCTGGCGAGTAAATCAGGATTTGTCATAAAAAACACTCTTCTCACCCACGGTCATACACTTCCTTCTGAAAATTTAGCACATGTTAATAAGATAATCATGGGGCACATTCATCCTGTCTTTTTTCAGAAAGACTCTGTTCTAAATGGTCAGAGAGTCTGGATTTCCCTCAAAGCAGCAAAGGAGAATTTGTTTCCTTCCTCAAAAGGAAGTTTGGAAATTATCATAATACCATCATTTAACAAATACTTTTACGCAACTAGTAAGAGACAGTACAGAAAATCAATTTCTCCCATACTTAAAAAAATCAAAGAATTCGATTCCGTAAAAATAGTAACTCTTGATGGTTCCATAATTGGCGATGAAAAATTGCTGAAAAACGTCCTTTAAAGTTCCAACTTTTCAGTTAACTATCTTCTCATATGGCTCTAATGGATTCTTTGTCGTTTCGTTATGCTTTAACCATTCAAGCGTTTTTGCAAAGGAATCAGCAAGCTCGGTAGTTGTCAGAACAGGTATGCCAAGCTCTACAGCTTTTCGCCGTATTTGATATTCATCATATAGCATTCCCACATACTTTTCTAGCGTAGAAGTACTTGGCACGTTGATTATGAAGTTAATCTTCTTTTCGTATAGCATATCCGCAATGTTTGGTTTACGTTCGGGCTCACTAATCTTGTATACTATTTCTATATCTCCAATTCTTTTATCAGATAAAAATTCAGCTGTATGCTCCGTTGCAAGAATCTTGTAACCTAGATCTTTTAGCAACAAGGCAGTTTGCAAAATCTTTTCCTTGTTTTCAGAACCACCTATTGTGATTAGTGCAGTTCCTTTTCTTGGTAGTGCGTACCCCACAGAGTTCAAACCTTTTGATAATGCATCATAGAAACTTGTTCCAAAACATGCAGCTTCGCCCGTTGATTGCATCTCAACGCCCAATGCAATGTCAGCCCCATCAAGCTGCATAAATGAAAACTGAGGAACCTTGATTCCATACCTGTGAATTTTTTTCCACCTGTCATGTGGTATTGATGGCAAAGATTTTCCAAGTATCGGTCTTGAGGCTAAGCTGATGAGATTCATTTTAACCAGTTTTGAGACAAATGGCATCGAGCGAGATGCTCGAATATTCAACTCTATTACGTAGACTTGGCCCGAACTAATTAAGAATTGTAAGTTAAAGGGACCCCTGATGGTAAAGGCTTTGGCGATTTTGTTAGTGTAGTCTGTTATAGTTTCTACGATTTTATTACTCAATCTCCACGGTGGTATGCACATCATGGCGTCTCCCGAATGTATACCCGCACTTTCTATGTGCTCGATTATTGCACCAATTACGACATTCTTGCCATCTGAAACCCCATCCACTTCAACTTCTAGTGAATTTTGCATGAATTTCGTTACAACGACTGGATGATCCGGTGAGACCACCGTAGCCTCTTTTAAGAATTTTTTTAGTTCATCCTGAGACCAAACTACCTTCATGGCTGCTCCGCTCAAAACGTAAGAGGGCCTTACTAGAACAGGATAACCCGCTTTGCCCGCAAATTTCTTTGTCTCAGAAAGGCTAGAGAAGGCCTGCCAAAGAGGTTGTTTTATGTGCAATTGGTCCAAGACATGACTAAACTTGGAACGATTTTCTGCCCTATCAACGTCTTGATAATTAGTTCCTAACAGGTTAAGCCCGTTTTTTGCCAGTTTTGGTGTTAAATTATTTGCAGTCTGGCCTCCCACTGCAGTAACGATCCCTTTTGGGTTTTCGATTTCTGCAATATCTAAAATTCGTTCTAGTGTTAGTTCCTCAAAATACAATCTATCGCAAATATCGTAATCAGTCGAAACAGTTTCAGGATTACAATTAATTACTGTAACATGCTTTTCTCCGTTTTCTTGTAATCCCCAAACCATATTTACTGTCCCCCAATCGAATTCTACACTACTTCCTATCCTGTACGGTCCTGCTCCAAGCACCATAACACTTTCCTGCTTTGTGCGAATCGTTAGATCGTTTTCAGTACCGCCATACGTCAAATACAAGTAGTTTGTTTTTGCGGGCCACTCTGCAGCAAGGGTATCTATTTGCTTTACAACCGGGACAATATCTTTTTCTTTTCGAATCTTACGAATCTCAAGTTCCTCCTTTCCAACTATTCTTGCTAGTTGCTTATCCGAAAACCCAAGTCGTTTTGCTTCTCGTAATTGTGTTGTTTCTAATTTAGATTCTTTCAACCTTTGTTCAATGTCTACTATGTTTTTGATCTTTTCAAGAAACCATGAGTCTATTGTTGAAATCCTAGAGATTCTATCTACTGAGAAACCCTTCTTTAAGGCAGCTGCTACATAATACAAAATGTTGTCATCTGGATTAAGTAAACGATTTTCAATAGCTTCCTCATCGTGGATTATGTCATCATTCCTGTTAGCAACTAAACCATCATTTCCTATCTCGATCATTCTGATCGATTTTTGCAGGGCTTCCTCAAATGATCTGCCTATCGCCATTACCTCGCCTACTGACTTCATGGTAGTTCCAAGCGTTCGGTTTGCACGTTCAAATTTACTGAAATCCCAACGTGGATGTTTACATACGATATAATCTAGTGAAGGTTCGAAGCAGGCAGTTGTTACCTTAGTAATACTGTTTACCAATTCAGACAAAGAGTGCCCAAGAGCAATTTTGGCAGACATATAGGCGATTGGATACCCTGTAGCCTTGCTTGCAAGCGCTGAAGAACGCGAAAGTCGTGGATTTAACTCAATAGCCACATATTTATCAGATTGAGGATCTAGGGCGAACTGTATGTTGCATTCACCAACTATTCCGACGTGTTTTGATGCACGTAGTGCAGCAGTTCTGAGCATATGGTATTCATGATTGTCAAGGGTTTGTGATGGGGCTACGACGATGTTGTCTCCGGTATGGACCTGCATCGAAAGAACATTTTCCATGTTACAGACTATCACATTATTGCCAGCATAGTCCTGCATCACTTCATATTCGATTTGTTTCCAATCCCCAACATACTCTTCAATGAGAATTTGTCCTACTAGACTGGCGGTTAGACCACGTCCTACGATTTCATGAAGCTCAATCTCGTTATGTGCTACACCTCCTCCTTTCCCTCCCAATGTGTATGCAACTCGAACAATTACTGGATAGCCTAGTCCCTTTGCAACACTTTTTGCCTCCTCAAAAGTTGTTACCGTTTTACTTTTTAGTACAGGAACCCCGCACTTTATCATCGCGTCTTTGAAGAGTTGCCTGTCCTCTGTGGTTTGAATTCCTTTGATCTGAGTCCCAAGGACGCGGATCCCATATTTTTTAAGAATGTCCAATTCGTCTAACTTTACTCCACAATTTAGTGCAGTCTGTCCGCCAAATCCTAGCATCAAGCCATCTGGTCTTTCTGATTCGACGATTGACTCTACGTACTCGGGAGCTACGGGAAGCAAGTACACTTTGTCGGCAAATCTAGTGTCTGTTTGTATGGTAGCGACGTTAGGATTGATGAGGACACTTTTCAGGCCGTCCTCACGAATCGCTTTAAGGCACTGGCTGCCGGAGTAATCAAATTGGCGGCCGTTTTAACGACTTTCGCCTGCCTCTCCGATTTTTATTGCACCGCTGCCCAATACTAGAATTTTTTTTAAAGTCTCATTTTTTCCCAGATCTTCCCTCCTCCATTATATTTTTCAGCTCTTCAAAGACATACATGCAATCATAAGGGCCAGGAGATGCTTCTGGATGAAATTGTACTGCTAAGCACTTTTTTTCTTTGTGTTTTATTCCTTCTACAGTTTTATCATCTGTATTAGTGAACCATAAATTAAACTCAGATTTTTTTAACGAATCTAGATCAATTCCGTAACCGTGATTTTGACTAGTAACGTACACCTGATCATTATCCAAGTTAAGGCAGGGTTTGTTCTGTCCACGATGACCATATTTTAGCTTGTAAGTGTCTGCTCCGCCAGCTAAACCAAGAATTTGAGCGCCAAGACAAATCCCAAGTGTTGGAATGTTTTGCTTTATCAGGGATTTCGCAGTTTCTACAGTTTCGGGACATTTCTTAGGATCCCCTGGCCCATTACTTATTACAACGCCTTTTGGCTTGTACGACATTACTTTTTCAATCGTGGAATTCCAAGGAAGTTGAATCACCTTGTAACCAATTCTTCTTATGTTTCGTAAGATCGCGTTTTTTACTCCCGTATCTATTACTACAACATTCTTTCGTTCATTCCCATATGTCTTGGACTTGGTAGTTGACACTAAATCCATAAATTCTTCATTGTTATACTGAGCTGCCGTTCTAAGTTTTGCTTTCATTTCTTTTTCATCAATGTCAGTATCGGCAACTGCAAATATGGCCATCATAACGCCATTTTCTCGTAGTTTCTTTGTAAGACCTCTTGTGTCGATACCAGAGATTCCTGGAATTTTC
>JBHIDF010000012.1:0-15363 GCA_046759945.1 Nitrosopumilaceae archaeon | reverse complement strand
TACAATATCTTCAGCATTCCTACGTTGGCAATATTCAATAAAGGCAAAATTGTTGCACAACAAGTAGGAGCAGCATCAAAAGAATCTTACAAGAACATGATTGAGAAAGCACTTGAGAAAGTTTAGATTTGAGTAATCCAATTTTTCTATTTTTTCTAAAGTAATTAATAACAGAAACAGAATACGGCATACATGTCCTTAGGTGAGATTGATACTCTCAGGCTTTTATTTGAAAAATTAGAGAATCTCTTTGATGAATCACAAGGATATTATGAAACATTTCTGGACACCAACAATCTTTTCAAACAAGGAAAATTAAGTGAAAAAGAATTTTTTGAGAAACTCGGTGATTACGTAGTTGCTTACTCCGCATTAGAGTTTCTTGCTATCAAAGTAATTTTTGAGCTCAAGAAGTCTATTGACAAAATTGCAGGTGGTTCCGCACCTGGTGCAACACAATCCCCCGGTCTCATGCCCGGTATGGGGAGTATGGCGGGCATGGCAGGTATGGGAGGTATGCCGTCGGCACCCTCTCCGCCACAGACAATACCTGGACAACCTCCTTCAGTTGTTTCTGCAAAAGAAGTGTTTAGTGAAGTTAAACCAAGCCCAACACTAGATCCTTCATTGATGTCATCCCCAACAACTTCCGCTGATAATTGTAACTCCTGTGGGGCTTCAGTAAGACCTAATGCAAAGTTCTGCACAAAATGTGGTAATAAGCTTCAATAATACAGAGTCTTTCGTGTGGGTGTTTTTCTTGATACGGTTATTGATGCCTAACTGAAATGTCCCTAATCTTGTTGCGTTGCACCACATTCGGTACAAAATCTTGCGTTTTTTGAAAGTGTGTTTCCACATTCATGACAAAATTTGGAATCTGGACCAGTGTCTGTTTTTACATTCCCATATGTTCCAGTATGTAGCAGCGCACCAGTTGGAACAAATTTCTCATCATCAATAACTTCTACTGGTGCAAAGTCCTTTTCCTCGATGTATGTCATTAACCTAGGAATTTTTTGATCTTTATTTTTTGGATCTGGGACTATGTCGCCCAACCAAAATGCAAACCTCATGAGAGTTAGTTCGGGTGTAGAAAAGGTTAGCGTGTGAGTTGACATGTAGTCTTGGGAGGCTGTTTTTCCGCTAAAGACTTTCATGATATTTGTTTCAGTAGAAACCTGTATATGTCTTCTTAGAAGTGGACCGAGGGGGAATTGAACCCCCGACATCCGCGTTGCGAACGCGGCATCACTACCACTAGACTACCGGCCCTTCTGATAACAAGCCTGCCATCTGTTATTATTCATTTACTCAAAAGATATAGCAGGACTTGTTACAAAAAACATAATGACGGTTGATGCGGTAATAGTCGGATCACATGTGGTCCTTACAAACAGAATCATGGAGAAAAATATTGTCATTGATGATGGAAAAATAGTTAAACTAACAAGTGAGATTCCCTCGTGCGATGTCAAGATAAACGGCAATGGGTTAGTTTCAATCCCAGGAGCAATTGATCCACATGTGCACTATGGAGTTTATTCCTCTATAGAAAAAGCTGCCCTCACAGAATCACGTGTTGCTGCAATAGGTGGTGTCACTACGATGATGAGAATGCTCAGGTTAGGTGATTCATACAAACGATCACTTGATTCTCATCTGCAGGCAAGTTCAACAACTCACTATGTTGACTACACGATACATGCATCAATACTTCAGAAAAGTCAAGTTGATGAGATGAAATTTTGTATTGAAAAAGGAATCACTTCATTCAAGTTGTACCTGAATCTTGGAGGAGATATTGGACACGTGTACATGGATATGGAACCTGGCAAAAACATCCTTAACGAGCAACAAGTCGAAATAAGCCAAGAAATAATTGAAGACGTAGTTACGACGGCTGCATCACTTCACTGTGTTGTTTTGGTACATGCTGAAGATTACCAAATGTGTTCATGTGGCATAAGAAAGACAAAAGAAAAAAACAAAGATGGATTAGGTCCGTGGTCGGAAAGCCGGCCTGTGGAATCAGAAATCAAGTCTATAAGGACGATATCTAAAATTGCCAAGAAAGTTGGCTGTACCTTATACTTTGCACATATCGGCTCACAAGGGGCAATGAACGCCATAAAAGAAGAAAAGTCGAATGGAACTAGAATTTATGTTGAGACTTGTCCTCATTACCTCTCCCTCTCCTACGAAAACCAGAAAGGCTATCTTGCAAAAGTGATGCCACCCGTAAGAACGAATAGCGATGTGGCTTTCATGTGGGGGCAAATCCAGTCTGGTCAGGTTGATTCTATAGGAACAGATCACGTAGCGAATCAACTGAAAATGAAGCTTGGGGGGAAGGATGTCTGGGACGCTCTTGCAGGATTTCCAGGATTGGGTACTATGCTTCCAATATTGATTAGTGAAGGTGTAAACAGAGGTAAGATGAGTATAGAACAGCTCGTTAACCTCACAAGCTTGAGTACGTCTAAGATATTTGGAATGCATCCAACAAAAGGAACCTTGTCAGTAGGCTCTGACGCAGATATCACTATGATAGATCTAAAAAAAGAACAAAAGGTATCAAGTGAATTGTTCGGGGGTTTTTCTGACTACCTGGTGTACGAGGGACGGAATATGAAGGGTTGGCCTGTAAAAACACTTGTGAGAGGCAAAATAATAGCAGACGATTTTGAGATAATTGGAAGGAGTGGATACGGAAAATTCGTAAGCAGGCCAGCTTAAGTCAGGATATCGAATTTACCCTTTGATTTCGCTTTGTAAATTAAGTTAGGTTTTCTCGTAAAGATTCCTACTTCTATAACACCGGGGATGCTGATAATCTTATTAGCAAGATTTTTTGGGTTTAGAATTTTACCGAAATCACAATCTAAAATTACATTACCATTTTCTGTTACAAACGGATACCCTCTATCTATCGTACGAATCACTGGTTTGCCTCCGATTTTTTTAATGTAATTTGTGACTACGGTACGAGCAAAAGGAAGTACTTCTACAGGAACACTTCTGTTTAGCTTTTTTACAAATTTTGTTTCATCTGCCATGATGATTACTTTTTTAGCTAAATTAATCAGAACATTTTCTCGTAACAATGCTCCACCGCCTCCCTTGATCATGTACTTTTCTTGATCGATTTGATCCGCTCCGTCAAAGACAACATCAATTTTTTCTAATTGGTCTGCTTCAATCAATGGTATCCCGCCCTTTTCTGCCTCAAGCTTGATTTGCAGTGACGTGGGAACAGCTCTGATGTTTATCCTGCTTGTTTTTAGATAAGATGAGAGAGATCTGACAAAAGCAGTTGCTGCTCTACCGCTTCCTAGTCCTATAACGCAACCATCTTTTACAAATCTTAATGCATCGTTTGACAATGCCACGATGGCATTATCGAACGTCAATTAATCTACCTCTGCTTGCTCTAACCTTGAGAGAGTTTTCGCTATTTCGCTTTTTATTTTAGCTAGATCATCGTTATCATCATCAGTGTCATCATCTGGTATGTTTAGGGCAATTTTCGGTTTCTTTACTGGTGTAGTCACAAGCTCAGGTCTTGCAGTGTTTGTTTCTGGCCTTTCTAAAGTTGATTTTGTAATAGATTGAACAATCTCCGCCTTTTCAGGAGGTTCAGATCTTGATTGTTCAATTACTTCTTCAACGATCGGTTTCTTAACAAAAGTCCGTTCAATTTCCTTAACTGGAATACCCGACATTGTGGTTGGAAGTTCAGTAAGGGTAGTAATCTCAACGGACCGGTGAGGTTGTATTGACTTTACTTCCGTTGGAGTAAGTTGCTCATAAATGTCTGATTTCTTTTGGACCTGTAATTCTTTTTCAGCATTTTTCATCTTGGTTTCTTCGACCGCCTTTACGTCCTTTAACGATTCTTTGGCAAGCTTTACCTTAGAGGTTTCATTTGCAGCGACAATTTTCGAAGAAAGTTCATGCAATCTAATATCAAGTTTGGATAATTTCTGGTCAAGTAACGTCATCAATCCGTCACTTAACGGACCAAGATCCGGATATTTGGTAGCAGCCTCCAGCTTTTCTATTTTGCAGATTACAAGCCCAAGTTGATATTGATATCTAAGTAAAAGTTTGTCCCTTTGGATTTCTGAAAATTCAGACTTTTGGTATAAACGCGATATTATTTTTGTAAGGATTCCTTTTTCTATTTTCAGTGATTCGATCTGATCTTTTATTTTAGAATTTGTATCAACAAATCCCTTATTCTTATTTCTTGGAAATTTACCGACAACTACGGCTGTACAGGCGCCAGCAACTGAACCCAGCACTAACACAATCTCTTGCATCTAGGTATACCATTTGATCCAAGAATACTTTCTAATTTTCGAGTCCGGATAGCCGCAACTAGCGCAACGACCATGACGCTTATGAAAGGAATTCTTACCACATCTTCTACATCTGATGTGAGGGTGTTTTCTTGTATAACCACCCATTGATGTTGTACCTTTTGTCATTTTATCATCACGCAGGTGGAGGAGAAATCATCACTACGTTATCTCCTCGTACAACTATTGTCCCAAGACTCTTTGCCTCGCCCTCCGAAGGGATCTCTTCTGAAGAGTCGAGTAGCAGGTTCATGTGTTGGTCGAAACCAAGCAGGCTGCCTCTTATGGTCTTTCCGCCTTTTAGCTTTATTAGCACTACCTTGTTGATGCTTTCGTCCAATACCTTTACTGCCATGTCAACAGACATTTACTACACTTATTAGGCAAGCTATTCAAGGATTATATTAAAATTTCATTGGTGTAACTTTCAGGTTATGTCTGTAAGGCAACTTTGACTCTTCTTACAAAATTTTCAACAACATCTGATAGGATCTTCTGACCATCTCTTTTAGTTGCTTTTCTAGGATCTCCCCAAATTCCGATTTTGGTTGCATCTATGAAAGATCTTGTAGCTAACTTGCGAAGCTTCGTTTTTTGTTGTGATGACAATTTCTCTGTAATTAGTCCTTTACGAGCTAACTTCATTTTTACTTCTTTTGATATTGCTAACATAATTGATGTCTCCACGAATCCTGCGTGATCAAGCTCGCTTTTCATGAAATTCCAGTACGAAAATATTAAGACCCTTGCTTTTCTTTTCGAGAGACTTCGTACTTTTTTAGGAATGTTACGTAGCGACTGTTGATTTCCATGATGACCATTGAGAATTATGATTGTGTTGACATTATTTTTCCACAAAGAAATACAGATATCTACCAGAATTTTTTCCATTACGGATCCTGTTATACTAATATTAAAGAAGGGAGAATGTTCGACTGAAACCCCATAATTAATGGTTGGCATTAATAAACAGCCAGTCTTTTTTGATACTCGTTTTGCGATTTCATACACAATATCTGAATCGGTTGAAATTGGCAAATGGGGCCCGTGTTGTTCGATGGAACCAACTGGAATTAAAGCAGCCAGACTATTCTTTCTGATTATTTTTCTCAGATAAGGATCATGAAGCTCTTTTATCTCCATCATGATCTTCGTTTGCCTTTGAAGTGAACTTTTCCCCAGTAGACCTCTAACTTGTTTTCCAAATGCATTTTTACGGCTTTGAGTAATGTTTTTTCTTCCATTTTCTGGCCTCGCCTTTTTATTGACTCAACAGTATCGTGTGGATTTATTGTAAACGAGTCTTGAGATATTATTGGCCCCTGATCTAAATCCTCCGTTACGTAATGTGCAGTAACTCCAACAACCTTCGCACCCCTTTCATAAGCTTGTAAATAGGCAAGTGCCCCCGTGAATGCTGGCAAAAGTGATGGATGAATGTTGATTATTCTGTTAGGGTATCGCCACACAAAGTTTGGCGATAAAATTCTCATGTATCGTCCCAAAATAATGAGATCAATATCATATTTTTTCATTGCAGCTAAGATTTTTTCTTCTGCTTTTGACTGATCCTTATCATTAACTAGTAGGAATGGAATTTTAGATTTCTTCGAAATGGTAGCAAGGGTATTTTCAGTTCCTATTATAACACTAATAGTGCCCTTTAACTCGCCATTCGCACTAGCCTCTAAGATCCCCTTCAGACAATGTGGCTCTTTTGTAACTAGAATCGCGATTCTTTTTTTGAGGGATGCTTGATGATGTGTGTTAACTTCCATTCTAAGTTTCTTTGCCAGACTTTGAATTTGATTATCAAATTTTTTGACATTGATTTTATGTATGAATGACGCTTGAAGGTACATTCCGAACAAACCTTTGATCACGTTCTGATTGACTCTTTCAATATTTCCCTTGTTCTGAAAGACGAGATTGGTAAAACCAGCTACTATACCTTCGTGGTCCTTTCCGACCACCGTAATCTCTACGATTGTTTTTCTCATTTCAAACTCGGTGACAAATCATGTTTTGTTAGCGATTAAATAACCATTCGGAATTTTTTCGCCGGCATTTTTGCAAACTAGTGAATGCGGGAGATGGGATTCGAACCCATGAACTCCTAAAAGACAGGGTCCTAAGCCCTGCGCCTTTGACCAGGCTTGGCAACTCCCGCACCCACCATCCCATTAAAGGCAAACTTAATGGTTATCATTATCTAGCTAAATTAATACAATTAATTTTATTCAAATTTCAAAGTGGTTAAGCGATATCGGAACAGATTCGTTATATTCATGATTAATCTCTTTTAGATTCCCAAGCCAGAATCGTTTTCTGTCTGCATTTAGCCTTCATCACATGAGGGAATGAGACAAATTTATCTATTGTTGACAGAATATGGGTTGGCAAAACTATTTGGGACCAACGGAATCCGAGGAATATTTGGCGAAGATCTCACTCTAGATTTTTTATCAGAAATTTCTTTATCAATAGCTTCATTTTTCAATAAAGGACCAATCCTCGTAGGTTATGACGGGAGAGAGTCAAGTCCGATAATTGCAAAAATAGTATCTTCTTCTCTGAATTCAGCTGGTCTTGATTGTTTTATCGCGGGACTAGTTCCAACACCTTGTCTTCAACACGCCACGAAGAATCTTGGTTATGGTGGTGGAATTATGATTACAGCGTCACATAATCCTCCTAAATACAATGGAATGAAACCTATTTCTCACGATGGTGTTGAGATTTCGAGACAGGACGAACTGATAGTAGAAGATATCTTCTTTAAAAAAAGTTGGTCGACAAGCAACAAATTCGGAACCACAAAAAGAGAAGAAAAAACTATTGACACATATCTAAATGGCATAAAATCACAAGTGGACACAGCCAAAATCAAATCTAGGAAATTCAAAGTCGTTTTAGACTTGGGAAATGGAGCCCAGGTCGTTACTGCCCCTAAACTGTGTCAAGAACTTGGTTGTGAAGTTGTGACTTTGAACAAAGAGATTGACGGCAGTTTTCCAGGCAGAGGACCTGAACCGATTCCTGAGAATTTGCGAGATCTTTCTAACAAAGTTCTAGAATCAAATGCCGATTTTGGAATTGCATTCGATGGTGACGGTGATAGGAGCATTTTTTGTGATAATACGGGAAAAATCTTAACTGGTGATAAATCTGCGCTTCTCTTTTCAAAATATATCCTAGAAAAGAATCCAAGATCGACAATAGTTACTTGCATCAACTCTGCCTCAGCTGTCGAAAAAATTGCTGAGAAAACTTCTTCTAACGTAGTTCGAACAAAGGTGGGCAGCGTTGAAGTTTCTCGCGAGATGTTGCGAATAAATGCTATAATCGGATTTGAGGAAAATGGAGGATTCATGTATGGAAATCATAATCAGGTAAGAGATGGGGCGATGACAGCGGCCCTTGCATTAGATTTACTTGCAAATTCGACAAGGAACATGTCTGAGGAGGTTTCACTTTTGCCAAAAACGTTCACAAAAAAAGATAAAATACGATGCACTAAAGAGGAATCGGCAAAAATAATCGATGCACTGAAGAAAGAAAACCAAAGAATCGATGAAACAGATGGTATCAAAATAATATTTGACAAGTCAAATTGGATAATGATTAGACAAAGCGGCACTGAACCGATAGTTAGAATTTACGCAGAATCAGATTCGGAGGAAAAACTTGATAACTTGCTTTCAAAATACAAAGAAAAAATAAAATCAATTCTAACCCGATAACACTTTTAAAACCAATAGAAAGCAACCAACCAATGGAAATGATCCCAGTGGGTGATGCCTGTGGCTAAACCTTATTACGTGAAATTTGACGTCCCTCAAGATCTTGTAAATCCAATTCTTGAGGCACTTAGAGTTGCTCATCAAAGCGGTAAGGTAAAAAAAGGAACGAATGAAGCCACCAAAGCAATAGAACGTGGAACAAGTAAGCTTGTTGTGATAGCAGAGGATGTAGAACCACCAGAAGTAGTAGCTCACCTGCCAATACTTTGCGAGGAACAACATGCTGCATATACATTTGTTCCAAACAAACAGGAATTAGGAAAGTCACTTGGAATAGACGTAACCTCCGCAGCGGCTGCAATTATTGATGCGGGGGATGCCAAGCACATCATTGATGAAATAATTGCGTCAATCTCGAAAATTAAAGGTGGACAATCAAGTCAATGAGCAGCGAAGTAACTCCCGCTGAGATTATTCAGATAGTAGGCAGAACTGGAATCGCGGGAGAAGTAATTCAAGTAAGGGTAAAGATAATTGAAGGAAAGGATAAGGGAAGAATTCTCACCAGAAATGTTAAGGGGTCTGTAAGAATGTCTGACATCCTACTGCTTCGAGAAACAGAACGAGAAGCGAAGAAGATAAGGTGATTGTAAATTGAGCGTGCTCGTAAAGCCATGTAGCTTTTGTAATGGTCCTGTTCCAAAGGGATCTGGAACTATGCTTGTGAAAAATGACGGAAGCGTCTTATGGTTTTGTTCATCCAAATGTAAAAAAAATATGCTTGTGCTGAAGCGAGATCCACGAAAGCTCAAGTGGACAAAAAAATATGTAAAAGGTGGAATAAGAGTCAAAAAGTAAGTTGACTGAACAATCCCTTTTCATAATAAAACCTGATGGAGTACAGAGAAAATTAATCGGAAATATAATAGCCAGATTTGAGAAGAAGGGTTTCAACGTAGTAAGACTCAAAATGTTAACTTTCACAAAAGAGATGGCAGAGGAATTTTACTCCATTCACAAATCAAAACCATTTTTTGATGAACTCGTTTCTTTTATCACATCAGGAAGGGTAGCTGCTGTTGTGATTGAAGGAAACGACGCAATCGCAACAACTAGACTTATGGTAGGAGCTACGAATTCCCATGAAGCAGCTGCCGGTTCTATTCGGGGAGATTTTGGACTTGGGGTTACTAACAACGTAATTCATGCTGCTGACTCTAAGCAAAGTTTTGAAAAGGAAGTGAGTATAGTATTCAAGTGATAAGTCTTGGAACTCCGGCAACCTATCGTAGCTGTATTAGGCCATGTAGATTCTGGCAAAACCTCCCTACTTGATAAGATTCGTGGAACTGGAGTTCAAGGAAGAGAAGCAGGTGGTATTACACAACATATAGGAGCAAGCTTTCTTCCGACTGAGACACTCAAAAAGGTTTGTGGTCCTCTTTTTACAAAAATGACGAAAGATGAGAAATTAGTTCCAGGCCTTTTGGTCATCGATACTCCCGGTCATGAAGTATTCACAAATCTAAGAACACGTGGAGGCTCCGCTGCAGATATCGCAATTTTGGTAGTTGATGTGAATAGAGGATTCCAACCACAAACCAACGAAAGTTTGAAAATATTAGAGACACGAAAAGTGCCCTTCGTAATTGCATTAAATAAAACGGACATGGTTTCTGGTTGGAAGAAAACTGACACTAAATTTATTTCTCAGTCCATAAAAAAGCAGGATCCCTCCGTACAGACTATCCTTGATGAGCTACTGTACAACGTTGTAGGAACCTTATCTATTCTTGGCTTCAAATCTGAGGCCTTTTATCGAGTGACGGACTTTAACAAAGAAGTAGCGATAGTTCCCATTAGTGCAAAAACTGGTGAAGGAATTCCTGAACTGCTGGCAGTATTAGTAGGTCTTACTCAACAATTCCTAGAAAAGAAATTAGATCAAAAAGAAAAATCGACTAAGGGGATAGTCCTAGAAGTTAATGACGAAGTTGGCCTTGGTCCTACAGCAAATATTATTCTTATAGACGGCTCTCTTAAGAAAGAAGATTTTGTCGTCCTCGCAAAACGAGACTCTGTAGTAGTTACTAAACCAAAGGCGATGCTTTTACCAAAACCTCTTGATGAGATGCGTGATCCTCGTGATAAATTCAAACCTGTTCAAGAGGTGCAAGCAGCTGCTGGCATCAAGCTTGCATCACCTGACTTGGAGGGTGTGTTGCCGGGTAGTACGGTATATGTTACAGATAGTGAGTCCAAAACTGAAGAACTCAAAAAATCCATCGAGTCTGAGATGAGATCAGTTTTCATTAAAACCGATACAAAAGGCATAATTCTAAAATGTGACACAATAGGCTCTCTTGAAGCACTAACAGAGATGTTGAAGCGTGAGAGTATCCCGATATCAATATCTGACATTGGCCCTGTTACACGAAGAGACGTTGTGGAAGCCATGGCGGTAAAAGAAAACGACCGTCATCTTGGTGTGGTATTGGCATTCAATGTAAAGATTCTTCAGGATGCCCAAGATGAAGCAGATTCTAACCATGTTAGGATTTTTCACGACAAAGTAATCTATAGCGTGATTGATAATTACACCCAATGGGTTGTGGAGGATACTGCAAACGAAGAGAATGCAATATTTTCTGAGCTTACCCCCGTGTGCAAATTCACTTTCCTAAAAGGATACATATTTCGAAGAAGCAATCCAGCTATTTTTGGAGTACGAATTGATGTTGGAACTCTGAGTCAGAAAGCTCCTATAATGAACGCTTCTGGAAAAAAAATTGGAATTGTGCACCAGTTACAAGATAAGGGGCAAAACATACCATCAGCTAAAAAAGATCAAGAAGTAGCCGTATCCATAAAAGATGTAACTATTGGAAGACAAATTCTTGAAGGAGAAACCCTTTACTCTTTTCCACCGTCTCCTGATGCAAAACTCTTGATTAAACGATTTGCACCTAGGTTAAGTTCTGATGAATATGGAATACTGCAGCAAATTGTAGAAATCCAACGCAAGAAAAATCCAATGTATGGTTATTAGCTACTTTGAATACTTTTGTGCCAGCATGTGAAGACCAGGTTCCCCTACTGCCCCAACTGCTTTGTCCACAACCCGCCCGTTCTTGAACATGATGAAAGTTGGAATCGCATAAACTCCATTTCTTGCTGCCACACTTTGAGCTTGATCAACATTTGCTCTGGCAAATCGTATGTTTTTGTATTTTTTTGCAAGTCTGGAAAATACGGGAAGCATAAATTGACATGGACCACACCATTCTGCCCAAAAATCTACTAGCGTCGGAATATTGCTTGCAATTACTCTATCAAAATTGGCATCTGTTAATTCTATAATTTCATTTTCTTTTTCCTTTGCTATTTCATCTTGTCTTTTCATCATCTCGGCTAGCTTCTTCTTTTTTATCTGTTCGAGTTCTTTGTCTTCCATGCCGAGATCAGAGTCGAAATTGCTAAATAAAACTTGGTCTACAAGTCCAGAAGAAATCGTAAAGTAACTTCTTTATTCTGTTTTATATCCATCAGGTGAAATGTAGGTGCTTTTATCTCCACTTTAAAATGATGCTTCTTTAAATCGATTGGTTCGCCAAAAGCATTAGCTGTAATTTTATATTCACCATTTTTTTTCATGCTAAGCTCAAATCTTCGAATAGCAAAACCCTTTGTAATAAGCTGAAAGTTAATTTCCTCTAGCCAATTAAGCAAAAGATACCTTAGGTCTTTTCCTGAAACTGAAAGCGTTTTTTGTTCTTTTTCTTCTATTGTAGCTCTATCAAGCGTAGTATCTACTACTGACTGGCCTGCAAGAGTAAACGCTTCCTTTAGGTTAGATCCAGTTACTTCTATGAAGGCATCAGTTGCGTGATCTAGGAATTTGATGCTCAAGCGTTCCTTTGGAGTGAGTTTCTGGTATTAATAGTGGCGCGAATTGAACCCCGTAACTCTTCTCGGTCTTCAGGCTAGTCCTCTACTGAACCGGCATCATTTGTATACGATATTGACATGTCAATAAAACTATTTATTTAAATAGTATATTGACATGTCAATAAATATGCCTAAACAAAAGGGAAGTCCAATCAAGCAAATTAACATAGTTAAAACAATGTTAGAAAATCCAAACGGAGAACTAAGCATAGCTAAACTTGCTAAAGAAGCTGGGTGCACACGTGGACGTGTATATGACCTAATAGATCGATTAGAGGAAGAAAAGCTCGTATCTAGAACAAAAGTAACAAATCCAGAAAAACTAATCTCGCTCTTGAAAAAATGGCAAAACGAACAAGATTTCATAACATACGACATATCTAAACTAACAAATGAAGTACAAGAACGAAAACGTCGAGAGTTAGCAAGATTAGTAGAATTACCACGAGGAATGAGAGATTTTGAATCTAATGAGTTAGCCAAAATTAAACTAATCAGAGAAAAATTCCAAGAAACAGCTCAACTATTTGGATTCAAACAAATGGCTCCATCTCCAATAGAGCTTTTTTCAACCCTAGAAGCTAAAAGCGGACCAGCTATTCGAAAGGAGATTTACGAGTTCCATGACAAAGGAAAAAGAAATGTAGCTTTACGATTTGATTTTACAGTTGGTCTTACAAGATATGTTGCAGCACAAAAGTCACTTCGTCTTCCAGCTAAAATTTCAGCTTTTGGTGGTGTGTGGAGATATGATGAACCACAAAAAGGACGATACAGATTCTTTAATCAATGGAATATAGAAATTTATGGAAAACCAAACGTAGAAACTAATGCTGAAGTTATAGAGTTTACAGCAAGGCTATTTGATAATCTAAAGCTTCGAAACATAATCGTTGACATCAATGATAGAAACCTAGTTCAGTCATATATCAATAAAATATTTGATTCTAATGATGAAAAGCTAGTTGGGGATATCTTACGCGCAGTTGATAAGATACAAAAAAAGAGAAAAGGGGAAATTCTAGCTGAATATAAAAAAGAGGGATACGAGGAAGACAAACTTGAAAAAATTCTAGAGTTCTCAAAAATCAAAGGCACACCTGAGGAAATAGAATCAATCTTTGACGTATCGGGTCTTGAATCCTGGGATAAGCTAAAGCAGTTATGGGATTCTCTCAAAAATAGAGGTATAAACAACATCAGAATCAACTTTGGAATAGTTCGTGGTCTTGACTATTACTCAGGAATGGTCTTTGAGGTCTTTGATAAAACGTCTGACCTTGGGGCTTTGGCTGGCGGTGGAAACTATGATGCTCTAACAAAGGCTTTTGGTAGAGAAGACATTGGGGCAACTGGCGTTGCGGGCGGCGTTGAGCGGATCATAATGCGAATGGAGAAACAAGGAGTTGTAGAGATACCATCAACCCCTAGAATATCAGTTGTGTATGCAACTGAAGAAATGCTAAAGCCTGCAATGAATCTAGCATCAAAGCTTAGACAAAGCTTCATTCCAGTTGATGTTGACCTTTTGGGGAAAAATCTAAAAAAACAGATGACAATGGCTTCAGATTCTAAATTTACAATAATAATAGCACCAAAAGAATACTCATCAAAAGCTGTTGTGTTAAGAAATATGTCAGATGGAAAAGAAAAGCAAGTACCTCTTAAGTCTATATTATCTAATCCCCGTCTTTATCTTAAGTTGTAAATGCTCTGGACAACATGACGAGTTCAGGTCCATTAGTTAAATTTCCAACCACCACTGAATTGTTATTTGCTAAAACACCAGACGCGACATATGGTATACCACCGTTTATAGTAGCAGGTTCTATGTCAATTCCAAGCACACCCGATATAGTTTTGATGTCCTCTTCATCTGTTTCAGGATGAATAATCCCACCGTGTGAGGTAGCAATAACCATTGCACCAGTTTGGTGATATCCAGCCACTCTAATTTGGATTATCTCTATTCCCAATACATCTTGAACCTCTTTTACATATTCCCTTGGGATCTTTGGTGACATCACTCCGCCCTTATCATTTACACAAATTAGATTTCCAAGAGCAGTCTGCTTTGAATCTAGGATGGTAACATTGAGATTTGTAGCTTTTTTTAGATATTCAAATTCTTCCTCTAGGCAAGTTCTTGGTAGAATGATACCATTATTGTTAACCACCATGAGAGGGCCAAGTAATCTAGTGTTAGCTACTGAGGTGAAAAGATAATCAGTTTTAAGATACTTTGCCAAATTCCTTGCTTTAGTTTCTGCAAAACCATTTGGGATGAAGACAAAATCATCATTGGTCTTAGTATAGATGCCTAGGTTAGGACCTCTGTAAACATCATACTTGTAAATATCCAACATATCAATGAGTGTTACTCTAAAAATATGAACGTAAGGAGAATCTGATTTAGAAAATTGTGGCAATACGTTTATGGAAAAAGTTGATCCCTAAACGCTGTTATGATGATTCTTAGTTTTAACTAATTTTATTTAGGTTTAAATAATATACATCTGGTAAAATTTTCATGCCAATTCAAGAAGATTTTTGCAAGGGAGATAAGAAGCCTATTGGGAAGATAAGTTTAGCAGGCGATGAATACTTTCACTGGGTTTGGCCATCTCAAGGCCTAGTAGAGGCATCTAAGGATGAAAAAGTTCTAGCAGCATACAAAGAGCACAAGGAGAAAATGGTGCCACTTGGTATTACCGGAACTATGGTGGCAGTAGATTGGGATTCTTGTATAGCAGACGGAGCATGCATTGAAGCGTGTCCCGTACAGGTATTTCAGTGGTATAGAACCGAAAAAGATATTCCTGCTGTAAAAGCCATAAACGAGACATTTGAAGGAACTGGAAGTTATGAAAAGGAAGAGAGAAAAGATTACAGTGACAAGGCAGATGCGATCAGAGAGCATGACTGCATCTGGTGCATGGCTTGCGTTTCCGTATGTCCTCCTCAAGCTGTCCTAGTTGATCAAGGTAACCAAGAATTTCATGAAAAAGCGGCTGGTACTTTCCAGAAATTAGGTTCTGGGCAAGCAAACCCACACGCAGATCATAAATAGAACTTTTTTCTTTCCTTATTTTCCAAGGATCATAATTCTTGGAATTTATTGAAAATTCATCTTAACAAATTTTAGGAAGTTTCTATGAACGAATGCCGCAGAGGTCGCCTAGCTCGGTAGGGCGCGGGCCTTGAGAGCCTGTGTGCGCAAGCATCCGGGGGTTCAAATCCCTCTCTCTGCGCCATTATTTCCCAATTTTTCCAAGCTCTGCTAGAAGGGCAGAGAGCTGAATCTCGGG
>JBHIDF010000011.1:0-15498 GCA_046759945.1 Nitrosopumilaceae archaeon | reverse complement strand
CCTATCTTTTGCAGGCGCCGAATGTATTTAGTCAGTTTAAATCAATTTAATTAATTTAATGACTATTTTTATATTTTTATCAAAATTTAAACTTAATAAGCATGAAAGGTCAAGCATTTTGTCCAGGTCACGTTACGGGATTTTTCAAAGCTGAGATCGAAAGAGAGAAACCTGAGTACCAAGGATCAATGGGAGCTGGGTTTTCAATTAAAGAAGGAGTAACTACCAGAGTCGAAATTATACGATCGGACAAGTGCGATTTTAAAATTGAAGTAAACGGGTATCGAGCGGATAACACCCTAGTTTCAGAGTTTGTAATCAAAGAATTTCTCAAACTTGTAAAGAACAATTTTTTTATTGACGTAGTCCACGAAATTTCAGTTCCGGTCGGGTACGGACTAGGTTCTAGTGGTGCTGTTGCTCTCAGTCTTTCACTAGCATTGAATCAAGCTATGAATCTTGGTTTATCTAAAACCAAGGTTGGGCTAATAGCACACAATGCAGAAATTCAATGCAAGACTGGTCTTGGTGATGTTTTATCTTCTTTTTATGGTGGTTTTGAGATTAGAACCAAGCAAGGCGCACCGGGTATAGGCAAGCTACAAAAAATCAATTCAAACCGTTCAGCTATCATAATTTGTTTTTCACCAATATCTACGAAAAAATTCATGAATGAAAAAATGGATGCCATAAACGGCCTCGGCGAAAAAATGGTAAACAAGCTAATGGAATCAAAAAGTAATAGTGAGTTTCTTGACATGTCATTAGAATTTGCCGAGTATGCTCAAATGATCACGCAAAAGATGTATGCTGTTATACATGATCTTCATAGGATTGGAATAAAATGTGGAGTAGCTTTGTTTGGAGAGACAGTTTTCACTCTAGTATCAAAGTCAATGGAGGCGAAGGTATTACGAATTCTGAGAAAGCATGATGGTATTGTGCTTAGCTCAGAAATTGATAACATAGGGGCAAGAGTGGCCTACACTAATTGATTCCAAAAAGCCATCCACGGGCAAAATCATTACTTATAAGAGAAAGATTGGTTACAGGTTACGATAAAGGACTTGTAGCAAAAGAAGGTTTAATTGCTCAAGGTAGGGGCGAAGCTTTTGACTATTTGATAGGCGAAAAGACGTCAAAAAGTGCTAATAAGGCAATAAAGGCGGCGGCGATTTCGCTAGTTTCGGCAAAATCCCCTGTAATTTCGGTAAATGGCAACGTTGCTTCATTATGTCCCAAAGAAACTATTCGCCTTGCCAAGATCATCGATGCAAGAATAGAAGTTAATCTATTTTATGCAAATGAAAAAAGAAAAAAAAGAATTGCAAAAATCTTGAAAAAAAATGGAGCCAAAGAGATTTTAGGTCTTGATTCTAAATCGGCTAAGAGAATTCCTAAACTGGATAGCCCAAGGAGAGCTGTAGATATTAAAGGAATCTATTCCGCTGATCTTGTTCTTGTTCCGCTGGAGGATGGTGACAGAACCGTTGCACTTAGGAAACTTGGGAAGAAGATTATCACGTTTGATCTAAATCCCCTTTCTCGTACTGCACAAACCGCTGACATTACGATCGTCGATGATGTTATTCGAGGTATGAAGAAGCTCATAAACACTTGCGAGAAAATAAAAAAAGCCAAGAGAAAGCAGAGTAATCACTTTAACAATAAAAAAAACTTGTCAGATGCGGTATTGGAAATTAAAAAAAATCTGAGAAGGAGGGCTGTTTATGCATAAGTCTGTGAAAGATATTATGTCAAAAAAAAATTCTGAAAAAATTTCCGTGGTCACCGCATATGACTATACTACAGCGTTACTTTGTGACAAAGCTGACATTGATATTATGCTGGTAGGTGATAGCGGTGGAATGGTCATGTTAGGATATGAAAATACGGTTCCCGTTACGATGGAGCAGATGTGCTTCTTTACAGAAGCGGTTAGCAGAGGCCGAGAGAAGTCACTGGTAGTGGCGGATCTTCCCTTCATGTCATATCAAGCAAGCATAACTGATGCAATAACAAATTCAGGACGTCTCATCAAAGCAGGTGCAGATACGGTGAAGCTTGAGGGTGGACGTTCTATTGCAGATACAATTAATGCCATTGTAGAAACGGGCATTCCTGTAATGGGTCATATAGGCTTGCAGCCACAAACAACAATGTTATCTCAAGGATACAGGTTACAAGGTAGAACAAAAGATTCAGCAATTAGGCTGATTGAGGACGCAAAGGCGCTCGAAGAGGCAGGCGTGTTTACCATAGTCTTAGAAATGGTGACCAAAGAAGTCGCAAGGATAATCACAGAAAGAGTCAACGTTCCCACAATAGGAATTGGTTCAGGTCCTCATTGTGATGGCCAAGTTCTTGTAATCCATGACTTGCTTGGGTTGTATGATAAGATAAAACCAAAGTTTGCAAAAAGATACCTTTCACTTTCACAGGACATAGTAAGGGCGATTGGGACGTACAAAAAAGACATCGAGTCTACCAAGTTTCCTTCCAAAGGACATTGTTTTTCTATGGACAAAGGCGAACTTGAAAAGTTGAAAAAAGAAATTGATTAAGAAAAGTAAATCAAAGAAAAAAAAGAAACATCCTTCTCTTGATATTGTTGGAACCTATGGTGCTGAATTATCAGAAAAAAGAATAGTGCTATGCATTGCAGGAAGTGTAGCTGTCTACAAATCAATTGAGCTTGCAAGACTCCTCATGCGGCATGGTGCTGACGTCACTTGTGTTGTTAGCAATGCTGCAACAAGACTTGTAAAACCTGATTATTTCAGGTGGGCAACAGGAAATGATGTTATAACAAGACTTACTGGAGATTTGGAACACATTCGTGTTGCCGACTACAAACAATCGGATTTGATCATAGTTTATCCTACCACTGCAAACACGCTTGGGAAGTTAGCTAATGGAATCGACGATACGCCAGTGTCAACTGTTCTTACAGTAGGATTTGGCTCTAAAATTCCAATCTTGATGGCGCTGGCAATGCATCAATCCATGTATGAAAATGCTGCTGTTGTAAGAAATATCGGATTTCTCAAAGGAAAGATAGATTTTATCTCACCACAAATAATCGAGGGAAAAGCAAAAGCTGCCGAACCGGAAGATGTTCTTGAATATGTATTGAGAAAATTCGGATTTTCTTCTAAACTTCATAACAAAAAGGTGCTTCTTACAGCAGGACCTACAATTGAATACATAGACCCGGTTCGCGTAATCACCAATCAAAGTACGGGAAAGACTGGTATCTTGTTGGCGTCTGAACTTATCTCTGCAGGCGCAAAAGTGACCCTTGTTTACGGTCCTGGCAGAGAAAAGCCTCCAGTAGGTGCGAAAATAATCCTCGTTAACACGGTAAAAGAGATGCTTAATGCTGTAAAAAAGGAAATGAGGAAAAAATTTGATATTGTGATTTTGTCAGCCGCTGCTGCTGACTACATCCCTGAAAACTCTAGCAAACCAAAAATCAAAAGCACACAAAGGAAAATCACAGTAAAATTGCGGCAAGCACCGAAAATAATAGATCAAATCAAGAAAATTCAGGAAGACGTATTCCTCGTTGGTTTCAAGGCAGAAGCTAATCTTTCCAGAAAGAATCTTGAAAATGAAGCGAGAAGAAAACTTAGGGAGTCAGATGCAGATATGATAGTCGCAAATGACATTGGTTCGAAAAGATATAGGAGGAATCCTGAATACAATAATGTATTAATTGTTGATGATTCTAAAAAAGTCGTTCAATCAGGCTGGAAGAAAAAAGTTTGGATCGCAAGATTAATCAAAACAATGATTGAAAAACGGTTTAGGAATCAATAATAACTTAACTTTTCATTTCCTGGCAAGATTTCAAAAAGTTAATCTCCTTTTCTCTTTTATTCAAATTTTGATTGTGATCGCTAAGTCTCTGATGGAGACTATAGGACTCTTGTTAGTATAACCTATTGATAACTTGTGAGATCTTAGCAGTGATCGCAGCTCGTTCGTAATAATCCATTATTTTTCGTACGTATTTGATCGATTAAAAATCCAATGTTGACCAATTTGTCAATTTGACTGATCTAATAATTTTGGTTGTATAGATCGCAAAAGATCGCTTTTCTATTTGTGAAAAAGATCATCTTTTTATTTTGTAATTACACAACAGGTTCGGATAGTAATCAACTAGGGAAAAACGCTGTATCGCCGTTTTCGGTCGGTGGACGTCTGGTCAATGGATCCGCGTCTGGGTCCTAGGTGGGGACTATCCAACTTTTAATTTATGAAATCTTTTAGGAATTCGTTTATTGAATATTATGTCATTTTAATCTAATAAGGATCGATTCGTATGTAGGATAGGCAATAGGACTACCAAGCCTACGGGGAGATAGATGGCCATAAACAGTAGGCTTGATAGTTTGTCTTGCAATTTTACATTTCAAGATTGGTATCTATTGGTAAAAGCTAGCTTTATGTGACAAGACGGATCGAATTTTGCAAATATTTTTCGTAAAACAGATATCACTATATTGTAATCAATTCTTTTGTAAATTTGTGCATGACTTCTGCTTTGTTTTTTACTATCAAGGAGTCTTCAATCCTTACTCCAAATTTCTTAGGTAAATAAATTCCTGGTTCCACAGTAATTGTCATGTTTTTTTCAAGTTTTGATTCGCTCAGTGAACTAACATTTGGAAGTTCATGTACTTCAAGACCAATTCCATGGCCCGTAGAATGTATAAAGTGCTTGCCGTATCCTTTTTTTTCTATTAACTTTCTACATACACTATCTACAGATTTGCAGGATGCCTTTATTCGCACTGCGTTGAGACCTGCTTTTTGCGACTCTTTAACAATTTCATAAACTTTCTTTGCCTCACTTGGTACAGAACCAAGACCAAAGGTTCGTGTTGCATCAGATACATATCCTTTGTGTCTCAACGTGAGATCAACTACAATCATGTCACCGTTGACAAATTTTCTATTGGTTACTTGTGCATGGACTAGTGCACCATTGGGTCCGCCAGCTATGATCAACGGATTGAGGGTTGATCTGTAACCAGTATCAAACATTTCGTGTTGCATAGCATACGACATCAAAATAGTCTGAAGTTCTGCTTCTGATTGTCCTCTTTTTATCGTATTTGCACAAAGGTCGAACATTTCATCTAGGATCCTAGAAGCCTTTTTAAGAATAGCAATCTCTGAAGAATCCTTGATTTCTCGAGCACGATAAAAAGGATCAGTTGAAGGTTTTACTACCGATATGGATTTTTTCAGTGAAACCACTACGTCATAATTCTGACTGTCAGTGCACACCTTTTTTCCTTTCAGTTTAGATACAGCGGTAGAGAGAGCAATCTTCCCTCTCTCTGATTTGATAACGTCACAATCAATTGACTCCTCTTTTGCACGAGCAACTTCCAGTAGGGGGGCAATTATGCTAGTTGTGCCATTTTTCTCCAAAACACCTATACCCTCACCCCAAAAACCAGTCATGTAAAAGAGATTTTCAGGTTCAAAAGCAACAAGAGTATCACATCCCGTTTTATGGCAGAATTTCAAGAGATTCTTTCTACGCCTTTGCATCGTCAAGAATTTGTCCATTCTAAATTTATGTTTGATGCAAGGTTTAGATACTTCAATTCTTTGCTTCTTCGCATGGAAAAAAAGAAAAAAAAAGTTGTAGCATTGTTGTCTGGAGGATTAGATAGTCAATTAGCAGTAAGAATGATGAAAAACCAAGGGTTCGAAGTTTCCGCAGTCGCGATAAAGACGCCTTTTTGTGATTTTGATTGTGGTCGAGGATGTGGATTTGAGATCAGAGAAAAAGCCGATGCCTTATGTGTTGATCTGAAAACCGTGTACCTTGGTGATGAGTACATAGAGATGCTAAAGAATCCAAAATACGGTTTTGGATCGGGAATGAATCCTTGCATAGATTGCAGAGCAATGATGTTTGAAGCGGCAAAAAAACACATGGAGGAAATTGGTGCAGAGTTTATAATTTCAGGCGAAGTTTTAGGACAAAGACCAATGAGTCAACATGCTCCTGCTTTAAAGACTATTGAAAAGGAGTCTGGGCTTGAAGGAAAAATAGTTAGGCCGCTTTCTGCTGCTTTACTTCCTCCCACTGATCCAGAAAAAAATGGTCTTATCAAACGAGAAGACCTAGGAATGATTAGTGGCAGAAGCAGAAGAGAACAGTTAAGGCTCGCAAAAGAGTTTGGAGTGGAAAATCCACCAAATGCAGGTGGTGGTTGTTTACTTACTGATCCGATGTTTTCAAAAAGAGCAAAAGATCTTTTCAAACATCTCGATACACCCACAACAAATGATATCGACTTGCTAAAAGTTGGAAGGCATTTTAGGTTTGATGAAAAAACAAAATTAGTTGTGGGAAGAAACAAAGACGAAAATGAAATCATAAAAGCTCTAGCGCTTCCTAGTGATATCTTACTTGAAGCAAAGGATCATGTTGGTCCTACTTCTGTACTTCGCGGTGCAACTGCAGAAGCCCATGTAAAGATTTCAGCTTCGATAACACTGAGATATTCCGATGCCCCAAAAGACGAAGGCGTAGTGGTCACACAAAAGGGTGAGACGAAGAGTGAAATTTCTGTTACTCCTTCAGGAGAGTCTTCCTATCTACGTTTCAGAATTCAGTAGGCCTAGCTTTTCTGTAAAGTTGAGTTGACCAGAAAGACTTTTTGATGAAGAAAACCTCCACTTTAATTGATGCAGAGACAGCAAAACCCTACCTATCTTAAGGCAATCACAATTCGTGATGCAAGCGATGTTCATGGAATAAAAGAAGACATCAGAAGGAACATGATCTTGGTTCTTAGAGTTACGCCGTTGGCACAAAAAAACGTAACTCAGTTGCGAAAAGTCGTCGAAGAATTGTATACTTATGCTAAGGGTTCTGGTGCAGATATTGCAAGGTTGGGAGAAGAAAGAATAATTGTTACACCTCCGAGTGTGAAAATTTGGAGAGCAGAGTACGATTTAAAATAGTTTTATAGCTTCTTGAACATGCGGATAAGTTGTTGGAATCCTAAACATTCTGCGGATCGACATGGAAAGATTTTCTGACTTTCTTCTTTCACCGTGATTTACAAGGACTCTTCTTAGTTTGGGTCGTAACCTATGTACAAAATTTATCAATTGATTATAATCACTGTGTCCACTGAATCCATCTAGTTTTTCTACACCAGCATTTATGGTCACCACCTCAATCTTTCCTTCTTTTCCCAGAATGCTGACTTGTCTTGCTCCATCTAGTACTCTCCGCCCTAGAGTTCCATTAACCTGATAAGAAACAAACAAGACCTTGTTTTTCTTTTCAGGAGCAATATTTTTGAAATATTCCAATACGGGACCTCCCTCAAGCATTCCAGAAGTAGCAATTATGATGCAAGGAGAATTTTCTCGCAATGGTTCTTCTCTTCCTTCAGCATGTTCAATGTTGGTAAAGTATTCAGAGTCAAACGGATTATCATCAGTTTCTAAAATTTTCTGCCTTAGATCGCGAGCAAGGTATTCTGGATATGCCTCATGAATTGATGTGGCCTCTGAGATCATTCCTTCCATAAACACGGGAGACTCCACCATCTGGCCTGACTTCATGTACTGGTCAATTACCATCAAAAGTTCTTGGGCTCGACCAACTGCAGGAATTGGAATCAGGACTTTGCCACCTTCGTTCAGAGTAGTATTTACCGCATTGACAAATGCTGATTCTACTTCAAATCTCGTGGGCATGATATCTTCTTTCGCACCGTAGGTACTCTCAATTAGTAAAGTTTCTACACGTGGGTAATTCGATACTGCGCTTTCAAATAGTGAAGTTCTGCCATACTTCATATCACCAGTATAAACAAAATTGTGATCACCACTTCCAATGTGGAAGTGGCATGTCGCAGAACCTAGTATATGGCCAGCATTAGAAAGAACCAGTTTGATGTCTGGTGAAATATCTGTAACGGTCGCATATGGCAGTGTAATTGTTTGCTTCATAATTTGTTTCACGTCCCTTTCAGCATATAGAGGAACTTTACCTTGGGCCGCTGCAACCTTGATAGCATCAAGTTGAATAAGATTCATCATTGGAAGAGTGGGCTCCGTGCAGTAAATGGGTCCTTTATAGCCATATTTACAGAGTACAGGCAAAAAGCCAGTGTGGTCTAAATGTGCGTGACCAATTACTACGGCATCAAGATCATCAAGAGTAATGTTTGTCCAGTCAAGCCGTGGGAATGCCTCCAGTGGTGTCCTCGCACCAGGATTGATCCCACAGTCTATCAGAACCTTGCTTTCAGTGGTAGTTAAGAGCATACAGGATCTACCCACCTGGCCGAATCCTCCTAGAGTCATTAAGGAGACTTCAGATTTTTGGACAAGCTTCGTCCTGAAAATTTGTTCCCCTGTTTGCTTCAGATGCTTATTCCTTTCCAAAGATGAGGTCTTTAGATTATAATTTATCATTTGTATAGTCTGTGAAGGTATGGAGGTTGCTTTTCGTATGCGTAGTCTCCAACCTATCTTTTCTACGACATCGGCGTGATTGAATGCTTCACTGTTTTGTAAAAGCCAAGGTCTTTTTACTTCAATGGAAACCTCACCGGTAGCTGTATCAAAGAAAGTGTTAGAAAGATCCGCATCTTTTGGTACTAGCTGCAAAAGTAACTTCCTTGCTTCTTCTTCTGGCTTTCTAATAGATTCTTCAGTTCGTATTACTATTCTCTTTTTGATAAGATTTACCATGTTAGAGATTATGTCGTTGTGCTCCATCAAATATCTGGGATTTTTTGTATAAATCGCAATTCTTGGACCTTCGTAGTCTATTTTAACTACATCTGCTTCCTTGGGAATACTTTGCAGTATATTAGACATTATACTTTGAGCTGATGATAGCTCCCTCTGTTGTTGTTTTCTTTGCATTAAATCACTAAAGCATGATTATGGCTTTCTTTTGTTCTTTGGTTAATAGACGGAATCCATCCTTGTCTATGACTGCCACGTTGATTCCGTCCCCCGTTCCAATATTTCTTGTAATTGCTGCTTTAACTGCTCGCAAAGCTACCACTTTTCCGTCTTTAATTGTAAGATCATCGTGGTATTCAGTTTCCAAAATACCATATGCCACTGGGGAACCACTTCCAGTTGTTACGTATTTTTTTTCATCTACTGAACCAAACAAATCTATGTTGTACAATGCCGATCCTTGTTTGTCATGACCGCCGACAAGAATGTCTGCAATAAATGGGTAGCCTCGGTTCTGATGAAAAATTAGTGATGCAAGTCTTGCGATCGATTTGATTGGAAGATATTCCTGTTTTTCTATTCTGTGTATATTTGAATGATATCTAAGAATATCAGTTATGTTCTGGGCATCGGCAACTCCTCCTGCCATAGTCATTCCAGCATGGTCATCTATCTTTTGTATCTTCATCGTATTGTTATTTGCGATAAAGTATCCAGCACTTGCTCTCATGTCTGCACACAATACTACACCATCCTTACATCTAATTCCAACGGTGGTGGTACCATGCAATATCTTATGTTTGATATCATTAGACAAACAAGATTCACCTAACTGAAGATACTTTCAAAGGTTCGCACCCTTTTAAATAACTTTTTGTTTTTGGTCAGATTGATAAAGAGTGATAAAAAGACAAGATCTCGTGCCCTCACATACCATGGAGCTGCCTAGGCTAATTGTAATTGGAGAAAAAAATCTAAAGGATGTAGGAAATTTTCTAAAATCACTTGCTAACGTTAAGAAAGTATCTCTGATTTCGGGCGTTCATGTAAAGAAATTAGTACAAAAAAGAATTGAAAGTTCGTTAGTTTCTTCAAAGATAAAGTTTATCTGGCATATAGCAAAAAACAATGATTTAAAATCAATACAAAGTGTACAAAACAAAATAAGGAAAGATAAAAGCAATATAATAATAGGAATTGGCGGCGGTCGGTCAGTAGATATTGCAAAGATAATTGCGTTCAATCTAAAAAAATCGTTTGTCAGTATACCTACTTCCGCGTCACATGATGGTATCGCAAGTCCTTTTGTCTCTTTACGTGGGGATAAGCCACACTCTATCGTTGCCACAGCACCATTGGGCGTATTTGTTGACATTGACATCATAAAAAAAGCCCCAAAGAGACTGCTAGCAAGTGGATGTGGTGATTTAGTTGCAAATATCATTGCGGTTCGAGACTGGGAGCTTGGACGAGATAGGACGGGAGAATATTTTGGACGATATTCAGCTAACCTTGCGTCTATGAGCGCCAAAATCTTGATAGAAAATTCAGCTGCCTTTTCAAAAAAAGGGTTAGATGTTCGAGTAATAGTAGAGGCTTTAATCAGTGCAGGAGTAGCATCATGTATAGCTGGAAGTAGTAGACCATGCTCCGGAGCTGAACATTTATTCTCTCATGCTCTAGATCGGTTAGCTCCAGGGGTTGGACTCCACGGTGAGAAATGTGGTATTGGCGCAATTATGATGGCAAAGCTACAAGATCAGGACTGGAAAAGGATTGCCGAAACTCTAAGGAATGTTGGGGCCCCAACAACTGCAAAGAAGATTGGTCTAAAACCAAAAACGTTGGCAAAAGCGTTAATGATTGCGCAGGAATTAAGACCAGAACGATACACTATTCTCAAAGAAGTCGATATGACACAAAGAAAAGCTATCGCTCTAGCAAAGAGTACTAAGGTATTGTAGATTAAGCAGCTTTCTGTTCTACAGGCTTTTCAGGCGTTGATTCAGCAGCTTTGCTTTCTATTGACTCTTTGGCTGTCTTTTGACTATAGTGAGTTTCAACAAAGTTGACTTTTTCTAAGTTAGTTACAAACTTGAAAAGATCCGTTTTTATAAAATGTTTCATTACTTGCAGTCCCTCTGCACGGAATAACTCTTCAGGTACTGTGATATCAAGAGAGCTTCCGTTTATCTTAAATTCTATTTTAGAATCTTGTACTGGTAGGTGTCTCTTTAGAATTCCACTAATTTTATCTTCGTCTGTATCTAGAGATTTTACGACCTTGACATCGTAAAGAATGGTTTTACCAGCAAATCTATGATTGTAATCTAGCTGCACTCTGCCGGATCCGATAAACCTAACAATTCCTTTTTTTTGATCGATCTCAATCGTGTCCCCTACCGAAACTTTCTCTGCATCGTCCCCAAGCTTACGTAGTGGAATCATACGGACTTTACCTGAATCCCGCACCCCAAACCCCTTTTCTGGAGAAACCTCTACTGTAAGTTTGTCGCCCGCCTTGGTGTTCATTAAGGCATCATCTAGTCCCTTGAGAACCCAAGATTCTCCCACTGAGATGAGTTTTGGTTGGTATTTTACGTTGGCGTCATAAATCGAATTAGACTTTGCATCGTTTTCCCTTGTAGTTTCAAAAACCTGGTTGGTATCTTTTACCTTGGCAGTATAATCAACTAAGATCAATGTACCCTTTTGGAAAGTCAACGTAAACCGTCTTCGAATTTCCTTATATTAAGTTAACAAGATTTCAAAGAGCTTTTAATTTTTCTTCAGCTATCTTTAACGCATCTGCAGTATTTGTTTTGTAGCCCATCATGTCAAGAGTTGAAGAAATTGCAGATATAGTTCTCATAACATGATATCGATGTACTTCTCCTAGGCATCCAACCCTAAAGACTTTTCCCTTTAGGTTACCAAAACCTCCTGCAACAAGAACTCTAAACTTCTGTGCAAGTGTTGTGCGAAATGTTTTATCATCTAATCCGTCAAGATAGTTTAATGCAATAATAACAGTTGAACGTGCATCTTCTTTTGCAAATGGGGTGAGACCTATCGCACTTAAACCTGAGTATAATGCGTTTGAACAAACTCTGTGTCGTTTTATTCGTGAATCCATTCCTTCTTCTAAAATTATGTTTAGAGCCTCTCTGAATGCATAAAGAATGGGTATGGCAGGAGTAAATGGTGTTTCTTTGCTATTTTCGTAATATCTGAAGTATCGTGCAAGATTGAAGTACATCGTAGGTGGGGGATTTTCTATCATGTACTTTTTAGCTCTTGGGCTGACAGATATAGGTGAAATCCCGGGAGGTGCTGCTAAGCCTTTTTGCCCAGCAGTCATACAAACATCAATTTTCCACTTGTCTACTGGGAGCTCCTCACCACCTAAAATGGATACGGCATCTACAACGTAGTAAGCATCATTTCGTGAGGTTAGCTCTGCAATTTTATCTAGATACCTTACTTGAGTTCCTGTAGAAGTTTCATTATATACAACGTAAAAGGCCTTAACGTCCCTGTTATTATCAAAGGCTTCTTTTACCTGGTCGTAGCTTGCGTTTTCCCCAGGATTTGTAGTGAGTCTAACAACGTTTGCTCCCTGCCATTCTAGCGTTTCGGCAAGTCTACTACTAAATTCGCCGTTTACAGGGATTATCACCTTATCGCCTTTTTTAATTAGGTTTACAACAGATGCTTCAACTGCACCAGTTCCCGATGCAGAAAGCGCAACTATGTCTCCTGATGTCTGGAAAACTTTCTGCGTCTTTTCTATCACATCAGTATACAGATCATGGAAATCTTTGCTTCTGTGATTTATCATAGGAGTGTACATTGCCCTAGTAACTCTGTCGGGGACGTTAGTGGGTCCGGGTAGCATCACTAAATATTCCAAATAAAATCTCCAAATTCTTTGGTTGAAAGGGCTTTATTTATAATTAGAGACTCGCTAGTCTGTCTTTTGCATTTATCTTCAGTAATACTTTCCTTGTTCCCTCGGTAACAAGTTCTTCCCAGTTCTGATCGGCTACAATCCTAGTTCGTACAGTTGTTGCAGAAAGCTTTTCTCTCTCTTTGAGTGGCACTGCAATAACTCTGATGCCGCGTTTTTGGAAAAGTGTTTGAGTAAAATCATCATTTGAAAATACAACATCATATTTAGGAACTGCAGAGTCGACAAGACGAGTCCATTTTTCATGGTCGTCTATGTCTGGAATATAGTATACTTTAACGCGGTTTGAGATTGCGCTGTCCAAAGAGGAAGATATCATCTCTTCTCTTTCATCAGCGGTGAAGGGATTTCTTTTTTCGTTGCCTTTGTTGGAGCTACCAATTCCTATCCAAAGGTTTTCCACTTGGGACAACCCAAACCTTATTGCTTCAAGATGTCCTAGGTGGAAGGGTTGGAATCTTCCTATCAAAAGACCATTCATTGTCGCAGATTCAGTATGATTCTTTAAAAAACTATCATTACTTATATCGTCAAGAAATTTCCACGTTTCTGTGGAACTGGAAAAAATTGATGGGTCATATGGTGAAGGTGGTGGCCAAATAGTTCGGAGTGCTGTTACTCTATCTTGTATAACAGGAAAACCAGTAGAAGTAGAAAACATTCGTAAAAATAGAAGAGTTCAAGGACTAAGACCACAACATCTCGTTGGAATCAAACTACTTGCAAAAATTTGTGATGCAAAAGTTGATGGTCTCCACGTCGGTTCGACGAGTATCCGATTTCATCCATCAAGTGTAATTGATTCGGAGCTAAAAGAAGATATCAAGACGGCAGGAAGCATACCATTAATTTTGCAATTGTTGATTCCCGCCGTATCGCTGTCAAAAAAGAATTTGAAGCTGTCAATTACTGGAGGAACTGATGTCCCGTGGAGTCCTACAAGCAACTATGTCAAATTTGTCATCACGGAAGCATTTTCGAGGATTGGCATCGAATTTTCGATGGATATCAGAAAACGTGGTTATTATCCTAAGGGTGGTGGACACGTAAACGTGCAAGTTTACCCTTGCGAAAAGATCGAGTCACTACAGCTTACTAAACGAACAAGCAAGGCAGCACGTCTTGTTTGTTCTTACTATAGAATATCAAAGAGTTTGATTGAGGAGCAAGTTCTTCAAACACAATCTATTCTTAAGAAAAATGGTTTTTCATCCAATTATGAGATTATTGAAGAGGCTGCTCTAAATGAAGGATGCTCGCTTTTAGCATTTAACCATGGCACGAGCTGGATCACAGGATATGATACTATTTGTACAAAAGGAAACCATCAACTTGCAGAAATAGTCTCGAAGAATTTTATAGAGAATGATCTGGGTGTGGATAATTTTCTCTCTGATATGTTAGTAATTCCTCTAAGTTTAGCGGAACAAATGTCCATTTTCACGGTAAAAAAAATAACAAAACATCTTGAAACAAGTCTTTTCGTGACGTCAAAGATGGTTGGATGTAAATACGGTATAGGAAAACTAGATGACGGATATGAAGTGAGAATAGTTGGAAATTCAGACGCCCGCGTCTAACAATGCAGCCATAAATAATATGGCTACAGAGAGACCAATAATGATTTGACCGAGGCCAATTACTTTTTTACGAATATTTTGAATTTCTATCTCTGACATTTCATTTGACATGATTTTGTTTTCTTTTTCTTTACTGATCGTTTTTACATGAGCTACAAACACTGCTACCAACGCAATGACTAGTATTATTTTAACAACTAGAATCGTTCCGTAATTACTTGAAAGAAGGAATTCGGGTCTACTTAGTATGTTATGTGAATTGTAGATTCCAGTCGCAATTAAAATAGCAAGAGAGGGAATGGCAATTTTATTGAATCTCCTTCCTACTCGTATCATTATTTGTAATCGTCCTTCTAACGAATTTGACATCGTTTTCAGAAGGGGAGCGAGGACAATTCCAATGAAAAGAGAACCTCCAACCCACATAGCTGCGGAGATAAAATGAGCCCAAGTGATAACAACTTGTTCAACTGTCATTGTTGATCCCTCACTGGTGACGAATTTTATCTATTTCCATTCTGACAAGGTTTTTTAGTTGTATGGGCAGCCAGTAGACTATTTGGTTGCACAGGGTAGATGGATTGTATTTGCAGCAATAGGTGGGTTACTTGCTCTCTTAGGCGGGTTTGTGTTTTACGCAAGTCTTGATAATCCAGAGCTTGAAAAAGCAGAAATCGAGTTGGTCGGTGTTGAAGTTCTTGATGTGAATAGTATAGAAAATCGTGCTAAGCTGAGTGTGACATTTCTTGTCACAAATCCTAGTGATGTGACTTTTACGATTCCTCAAATCAGTTATAGTTTGAAAGCGAACGGAGTTAATCTTGGAAGCGGTGAATACTCAACAATGGATATTGCTATGCCAGGCAGAGCTGCGTTTTATCCAGATGCAACAATTGAGTTGCCTAATACATTTAGCCTAGTTTACTCAGATCGAATTTCTGATCAATACAATGCTATCGTAAGTGGACAACCTATGAATTACGAGGCAGAGGGAATGATTACCATTGAATCAGCATGGAGCATAGTAGAGAAGGACTTCGTAACAAAACTTGGTTAGACGATCTTTTTTCACAGTTTCTCCAATTTCTAAGCTGGCTGTATGTTCGAAGTGGGCCGAGAGAGATTCGAACTCTCGACCACCGCCGTGTCAGGGCGGTATCCTAACCAACTAGACGATCGGCCCGTGAAATACGACACTTC
>JBHIDF010000010.1:0-16629 GCA_046759945.1 Nitrosopumilaceae archaeon | reverse complement strand
TGAAGGTTTTTTTCAGTTTTTTTTCTGATTTGAACTATCTCTATTTCAACAGTTTCTAATGGTTCGTTTACTACGGTTCGTCTAATTGAGAACATTTTTGGCTTTTCAAAATCTTCAGTGCAATCTGGACACGAATAAACCAAAACTCTGTATTCATTTGGTGCCTTTGGATTTGAAAGGCGTGGATAATAGACTAACCGGCCGCCACAATCAACACAATATCTGTTGGCTCTGCGGGTTCTAGCCAATGTGAACCTCCTGCAATGTGTGTTTTATGAGATACGGTATAAGATCTGACTTGTCTAATAGAATACACCACCCTGTTACTTGTCACTATGTTTCAAAACTCGAATTTGGAAACATAAGTAACGCCGCCCGTCAGACTTGAACTGACGACCAACGGATTAACAGTCCGGCGCTCTACCACGCTGAGCTAGGGCGGCAACGGCTTTGTTCCGCGACGATTCCGATTTAATCTTTACGAAGATTATTTTGTGATTCCTTTTGTTTTTTCAAAAAGGTAAATTCCATCCAAGAAAACCCTATGATCTTTATTTCTAACCTTTGTCTTTTGCTGAAGATTTGCGGCAGTCTGTGTGACGTCAGTCAATACAGGGCCAGTTAAGATCACGTCCTCCTCTTTGACAGTCACTTTGGTATCACCCTTAATTTTTGCGACTCGTGGTGCTCGTTCGCCTTGGAAATTTTCGACTAATATATTGTCATCTTTGGATTTAACAGTAATTGGAAAATGCGCGTGTACAGTCTTCAGCTTTATGGTATAGCCATTCAAAACGCCTTCGAACAAATTTGTGATTAATGACTTGGCAGTGTTAAATATTGCGTAATCACGTTTTCTTGTTCCTTTTGATTTTACGATTACTTTTTTCTTATCTAGTGCCAGTTCGACAGAAATTTTTTTGAAATCTTTCTCGGCCTTGCCCACAGGGCCTTCAACGCTAAGCAACTTCCTTTTCAGGGTTACTTTGACTTTATCCGGTATCGGCACAGAGCCTTCGTGCAATTCAACCTTAGTAGACATAACCTAACAGTAATCCCCCTAACCCCTGGTTTACAGCCTCGTGATGCGACATTACTCCAGCATTTGTTGTTACTAACAACATACCTCTTGTATAAGAAGGCAAATACTGCCGTTCCCAGCTACCATACTCATCCTTTTTTACTTTGAATCTAGGAGTAATAGCTCCACACTTTGTAATCTTTGCTAAAAGTTTCACTTTGAACTTGCCTCCGCGATTATCTTCAATATGCTCAAACTCGCCAATATAGTTGGCTTTTTTCAATGTTTTGAGAACCTCATGTGCGATCTTCGAAGTTGGATAGACAACACACTCATTCTTTCTTCTCGCCTCATTATTGTAAAGAGTCACAAGCAGGTTCGCGAGTATATTGTTTGCTGGCAATGCCGTGTCACCTATATTTTCTAAATCCCAAAGAAACTGCAACTTCACGGAAGCAACGTCTACACAAACTCAAATCATACTTCTGGATGACAGAGTTGTAGTCGCCGCAACGCTTACACCATCTAGAACCTTTTCCAAACTTGTGTTTTTTTCTGCCTGTAAATTCATAAGTTCTATTTTTAACCACTATATCACCTCTATTCCAAACTCGTGGGTTAGAAATTCTTTTGCTTCATTATCAGAAATCCTATGGTTTTTTCCTATCCGAGACTTGCGGTTACTTCTGAGCCTAATATTAAAACCTGGTCTTTGCAATGCAATTGCTACGTCAAGTCCCAGAATTCCAATTTTTGGGTCGTATTTTATTCCAGGAATATCAATATGCTCTTTGATCCCAAAAGAAACGTTTCCAAAATTGTCAAAGGATGATCCTTTTACTTGATTTCCTTTTGCTTCAAAAAGTCTTTTTAAAAGTGTCACCGCATCCTTTCCTCTAAGAGTAACTGCAACACCGATCGGCTCTCCTTTGTGTACACCCCAATCTCTTTGAGTTGCCTTGGCATTTCGTGTGGAAGGTTTTCTTTTAGTAATTTGGTTTAATGCAAGTTTTGCTCGTTCAATTGGATCACCGGATTTTCCGACCCCCATGTTTAACACCACCTTTCCTACCGAAATTCTTTTCATGATATGTTCTGTTTGTTGCGACATATTCTTACACTATTTGGATTGCCGGTTTGTCTTTTCCTACAGCCATTATCAGCTTTTCTGGAATTTCGATTTCCCTATCATCTATATTCACTAGAACTCGCTTTTGAAGAATAAACGTACCAGGTTTGATTTCTATTATTGTTCCAATTTTTCCTGCGTTTACGCCCCTCGTGATAATAACTTGAAATCCCTTTTCTAAAGGAATAATGTCAAGTATTTTCTGTTCTGGAATTTGTATTAGACAGGTGTCTCCTATCTTGACTTTGGCCTCGAGGATAAGTGATCGTCCATCATGGAAACCTACGGACGTCTTTCCGCTCCTAATTGTGGTTTTGCTTGTTATTTTTACTAGTTTCTTTGACTTTTCTGACTCACTAATCTTGATTGGTTGTAATAGCGTTGCATTTTTCGGTACCATACGATAAGCGTTAGAGACTCCTTCTAGCTCAATCACATCCATAAGACCAATTCCATGATGTAATGATTTTCGTTTAACTCCATCCACTTTCACTTTGCCACGGTAAATTGTAGATTTTGCTTCCCTAAGAGTAGAAACAATCTTCAACGTGTCTCGTAAAAGTACCGCAGTTGGGATAGATGCATCTCTAGAATGAGGGCCGGGTCTTACTGTAACTACGAATCGATGTGCTTTCCTATTTATTCCCCAGAAAGTTGGCGCCATTTGCCTTTTTAGTTTCTTACTGCCCGCTATGCTAACCATTATTCAACCGCTTTTTTCCCATTTAACGAATTTGATTTTTTGGTCCTTGTAGATTTTTGTCGTTTTACTTTTGTTCTCTTCAGTTTTTTCTGAGATTTTTCTTTTTTAGTACCTGCTTTTTCTTTCTCTTCTTTGGTTGTCTTTTCTTGCAACTTTGATTTATTCATTTTTTTTCCTTTAACTGACTCTCCTTCTGGTGTCGGAGGTGGTGCCTGTCTTCCTAATTGCTTTTTTCTCCAGCTGTCATCTGTGTTTAGATCCGTGACTACAATGTTGGATGTGTGTATGTAAACATCAATATTTCCCCCTTTCAGCTTTTCTTTTTTGATTCCTTCGATGGAGATACCTTTTTTTTCTGCAGAAACCTTAGTTATTTTTCCATCTATCCCCTTGTATTCTCCACGCAAAACTTTGACTGTATCTCCTTTTATTACTCGGACACTACGCACTCCGTATTTTTCACGCAATTCTTGTGACAAGTGAGCACCTAACTGTTTGCTCAGAGTATGAAAGGAAGCCATATAGAACTGTCTGTTCCTCATCGTTGTTGGTTTCATTTTATACCACCATCGATGCCAAGTTTGCGATCCTCGGCCACTTTTCAGAAGCTTCCACGGCTACAGGTCCTTTTATGTCAGTTCCTTTTATTTCTCCTTCAGGAGTAACTAGAACGGCAGCGTTGTCTTCAAACGAAACTCTGACACCGCTCAATCTTCTGACTGGATATTTTTGTCTAATAATTACAGCCCCATAAACTTGCTTTCGAAGCTCAGCAGGACCTTTCTTTACCACGACGTTAACAAAATCACCAACTGCAGCGGCAGGAAGTCTTGATACTCTGGTCTTCGTTTTTTTGACCATCACAATTTCCAAGAGCTTTGCGCCTGTGTTATCAGCGCATATTACCTGCGCACCTACTGGAATTGCTTTGGTAACATACGGCCTGAACTCTTGAACTCCTTTTGCAGAAACTGCACGGCTCTTTGATGACACTACGATTTAACCTCTATAACAACAAATGATATTGTCTTTGAAATTGGCCTACACTCTACAGCCATAACTAGATCTCCTTCTTTTGCACCTATGCACGATGGCAGATAAGCATGAATTTTGCTTTTGCTACGAGCGTACCTTTTGAATTTTGTTATGAATTTCGGGGGCTCACGTTCAATTACAATCATTTTTGATGCCTTTGCTCTAAGTACCCTACCCTCAAAGACCTTGCCGCGGACATTCAAAGTTCCGTGAAAAGGACATAGACTGTCAGTGCATTCATTTTTTGGAATTGCCGCAGACAATCCAATATTTCTGGTCATGCTTTCAATGCCAATCTTTCATGTGGTCTTTTATTCAACAATTCTCCCGATAAAACAACCGTTGAATTAGGGACAAAAAACTTCCACGTGGAATTTTTCTTAGGAATTTTTTTGACTCCTTTTTTGGTGTGCAGTACAAACATTGACTTGGTTTCATCTATTACCATTCCCGAAATTCCTAAAATTTGGTTGTTGGTTGACTCGACGATCTCAACATTAAGTCCAATAATTTCATGTAATAACAGGTTTTCAGAAGTAATCATTCTCTTTTTTTCTCGTTTAATCGTGTTAGGATCCTTGCAATATCTTTCCTCAAAGGCCTCACCTTACCGCTTTCTTTTCGCAATGTCCCTTTAGAAGCCTCCACGCGCAGCTTTGCAAGTTCTGAACGCATTTGTTCCAATCTATCCCTCAGATCTTTTTCATTTAGCTCCCTTATTGTCTTCATACTTAATCTTGTCATTTTTGCATCTTGACCTCATCTTCTTCATACGTTTCTAATTGACGAACTCTCTCCTCTTCTAGAGCTACATGTTCACTTTCAGTACGTGGTCCTTCTGATGGTTTTTCTTCATCAGAGATTGGAACCTCGGCTTCTTCCTTCGCTTCCTCTTTTGCCATTTCCTTCTTTGGTTTAGACGGTTTTTGTTTTTCTGCTTTCAATTCAAATTCTGGAATGTATTTGTCTTTATGAGCAATTCTAATCCTAATACCAATTTTTCCCATTGGAGTTTGCACATAAGCCACATCTTCCAAAACTATGACATCTGCATGATGACCTGATCTCGGCAAAATTCCTTGTTTGTGCTTTTCAAAAGCAGACCGGTCTCCTCGCAGCTTTCCAGAAATTGTAATTTCTACTCCCATTGCATCAGCTTCCATGATTTGCTGCAATACATAGAAAGTGGCTCGTCGGAAGGCAGTTCCTCTACTAATGTGTCCGGCTAATCTATTTGCCATCACACTTGGAGAAAGCTCTGGTTTTTGAATTTCCACAACAGCTATTTGCGGTGTCTTTAATCCAAAATCTTTTTCCAGTTTTTCAGTCAGTTCTCTGATGCCGCTTCCCTTTCTTCCAATAACAATTCCCGGCCTTGTTACGTGGAGGGTAACTCTTGTTCCAGTTGGTGTTTTGTATATTTCAACATCAGAAAAACCAGCTTCCTTGATTTTCTCCTTCAGGTAGTCTTTTAGCAACATTATGTTGTAATTATCCTTTAGGACGTTTTTTACTGCTGACAATTTTAAACCTCCTGAGCTATGAGCTCAACATGTGTCAGGATGTTATTTTTGGGAGTTGCTCGTCCAAACGCACGAGGAATGAATCGTTTTATTTTCACTCCTTTGTGTACCGTGGCGTTAACAATTTTCAGCCGGTCCAAGTCCATTCCCTTGTATTCTGCATTGGATTCTAAATTGTCTAGTGCTTTGATAAACTCAAGTGCCGCTTTTTTCGGATAACGGCCTGACATTACATTTGGATCAGATTTGTGACCGACCTGTTCTTTGTATCTTCTGAAAGGAACTGCTCTTCTTAGATGTGCTACATCTTGCAGAAAGTCTCTAGCCTTATCAATCTTCATTCCTTTTATTACAACTGCAATTTCACGGGCGTGTTTATGAGAAATTTGTGTCTCTCTAAGAGAAGAACGAACGTGCCGTGTTTTATCATAATTTTGAAAAGCGTACTTGTAACTCGGCATATCTGTCACTTCAAAGGCACATACAAGCTTGACCTAGATGCTCCAACACCTGGTGCGCCATGGGTAACTCTCTTACTTGTTCTTACGTATTCACCAAGATAATGGCCAATCATTTCTGGCGTGATTGTGACAGCAGTAAATTCTTTTCCGGTATATACCTCAACAGTCACCCCCACCATGTTAGGCAGGATAATTAAATCACTAAGGTGAGTCTTAACTGGGTTTTTCAGCTTTCCTTCTTTTGCCAATTTTATCTCTTCAATAACTTTTCTCTTTCCATCTGTAACACCACGCGTAAGAGATCTTCTTTGCCTCGAATTGAGCTTTAGGAGAATCTTTTCCAGTGATAACTTTTCTAGTTCCTCCAAGGGAACACCACGATAGTTGAATTTTCTAACCATTAATCTTCACCGATATGAAAATGAATTTGGGGATCATTTATAGCATTCCTATCTTTGTAGCCAAGTCTCGAGCTTTTTCTATATTTTCAAATTTAACAAAGGCTTTCTTTCCGTATACAGTTTTGTAAGTGTTAATAGTGATCGCGCTTTCGTTGTAAAGAGTCTTTATAGCTTCTTTTATTTTCGGTTTTGTGGCTTTTTCATTTACTATAAAACATATTCTACTTTCTTTCTCTACAAGGGAAAATGTCTTTTCTGTGATATATGGCCTTAGTACGATCATCATTGCCTCTTCAGTATTCATGTCAAAGTAGTCGCCAGTTCTAAGTGCGGTGATTTTATTTTGGAAAGCTCCTGAATTGCGCCTTTGGTAAATACTGTTAACCGTATTGGGACTGCGCCAGGCGCAAGATCTAAAACGCTAAGCTCATTTAAGGACCTGACATCAACACCTGGAAAAGATCCACATGCCATTACAAGATTTTTTGTGTCTTTCGCAACAAAAAGTACACTTTTACCAACTTTAGTTTTTCTTCCACGTAGGGAAGGTTTTCCTGAGCGTATTCTTCTTTTTCTTAATCTGTCAATATCTGGCTTCAGCTGAAGGGAATCAAGAAATTTTTCCATGTCCTTTGCTTTTGATATAGATTCGATATCGTCCGAAACTACGATAGGAAATGATTCTATCTTTTCAATTTTGTGGCCGCGAGATTTTACAAGTTCCTTTGACGTAGTTGCTGCGATTGCAGAACATAAGGCAAGCTTGTTTTCTTTTTTGTTTAATTTCTTGTAGACCACTTTTTCTGAATAGGGACGATGTGCTTGTCTTCCACCTCTAGTTGAAGCGACTTGTGCGCCTTCACCTTGTCGTCCACCCCCTCCTCCTCGCATTCGAGCAACTCTAGATTGTCCATGACCTGTAGGCGGATGATTTGACCTCGCTACTACATTCATACCCGCCATTTCGTACCTTCCCTGAGATTGAAACCTGTGTGATTCCAGGTTGACATAGGCCTTGTGTAACAAATCATTTCTAAAGGGAGTTGAAAATACAAGCGGTAATTCGACTTCGTCTTCTTTAGATCCACTTGTAGAATATGTTGTGATTTTCATACCACTACCTCCAAGATTTTGGGTTGAATTATTTTTGATTTTAATTTCCGCATTGGTGATCTTAGTTTTATAAGACGACGGTAAGTTCCGGGAACTGACCCACGCAGCACTATAAAATCACCCCTCACCATTCCAAAGTGTTTAAACCCCCCATCAGGATTGATTTTGATTTTACTTTCATTTGTATTATCCATAATCATAATTCTTTTGTTGTATTCTGTTCTTTGGTGAAATCCTCTCTGGCCAGCTCGTGGTACCGTAAACATTACATTAGAAGGACTAATGGGACCTAAGCTTGCAACTTCTCTGACGCTCTTTCTTGATTTGTGTTGTTTCCTTTTTACGCCCCATCTTGTAACCGGGCCTTCCCAACCCTTTCCCTTGGTTATAGCCGCAACATCAACACTCTCGCCGTTCTGAAACACCTCATTAATTTTAACCTCTTTTCCCAACAGGTTTTTAGCATAATCAAATTGTTTAGTTATATCTCCACCCATCACACGGACCTCAAAAATGAATGGCTTTTTTTGTTCTAGCTTAGCATCTCTTGGGAAAAGAGCAACAAGCGCATAAACCTCGCTGGTCTTACCTAGAGACTTTTTAGCCTTTTCAAGACCATCTTCTCTTGGTTTTGTTTTAAATGATCTAGTTAGCTCTTTTGGTAAGTCTTTCGCAAAAACATCAAAGACAACCTGCAACCCTTGCCTCTTCTTGGTGTAACCTCGAATTCCGACTACAGTAATAGGAGGAGTAACTACAACTGTCCCTAGACTAACTAGCTGCTTCCCAAAGTTGGGAGTCTTCTCTCTATCATCTATACTTACTATTTGGATGCATCCTGCCTTGAACCCTGCGTGACCCACAAGCCTTGCTTCGACAAATTCCTGCTGGGACCACGTACGAACTCTTGCTTCCATACTTTTAGCCCTCCCCCTTGGAAGATACGCAATGCTTCCTCTACGTGGTTGACTATGCTTTCTATGACCCATGATAAGCGGAAAATGTTGTTAGCCCCATTATAAGTCTACTATAAAAAAATTCATTTGATCGAATTTTTATTAATTTGATTTCATGGGTTCAAGTCACTCAAAGTTGCCGCGATGGTAATTGAACCAACTACTATTCCAACAATTCCAACAAGAATAGCTAAAAGCAAGAATTGCTTTTTCCGAACCAACAAAAGTCCTGAAACAAAAATCATATTAAATCTAATTGGAATCGAAAAAATTCAAAATGGCAAGAGTTCCAAGTAAAGCTTCCTCAAGGCGCACTGTCTCAGTAGCTTGGTTGGGAAAGAAGTTCAGTATGTGTGAACGTGGAATTTCTCTGATTTCCTTACCCAAAATTTCATGCAGTCCCCGCCTTGGTGATCCAAAAACAACTAATGTTTGATTCCCATTATTTTGTAAAGGTCTTTTTTTCAAGTTTATTGGTTTTCCTTTCCGTGAAGTCAGTATAACATCATGGTTCCAGTTAGAGAGCAACGTACGTAGATTACTACTTTCTTTTACCCTATATCCCCAATATCCCGGCACCTCACTTCGAGGGATTTCTTTTATGGAAAGATTTGGGTAGCCATTCTTAAATTTTACAGTAATTCTTTTACCAGCTTTTTCTCCTCCAAAATATGGAATCAATTTATCGAGACCAACATCAACGAACATCTTTCCTCTAGAAGATATGACAATTCCTTCACGCGTATCACCAGCTTTAACTTTTACGATATCAGGAGTGCTAGTGTGGTGAGCTATCTTTAGGGGAGGCATTATGCCTGCAAACTTCAATACGTCCATCTTGCGAAATGCTATTTTGCGGAGGTATTGTGGAGTTTCAAGATAACGCAAAATAGTGCCAAGTAAAAATCTGTCTTGTTTATTTCCATCACTTTCGCGATAAATGTAAATCGTGACTACTCGAAAAATTGAACACGGTCTAGCAATAAGGTAAACTTTTCTAGTTTTTTCGACTTGTGTGGATTCATCAATTAGTGATGAATCTGGAACAGCGACTGAAATTTCCAATAAACGAACTTGTTCAGTTTGTTATAAAACGCTATACGTTAGTCTTGCTTTGTTGGATATTTTTGCTTTGCAATCTCGGCATATTTTTCAATTTCTTTTTCTGGAACTTTTATCAACTTCCGTGTTTCCTTTTTGACATGTGACATTTTGATGTGCTTCACTCCTTCTTTTTCTTCACTTGCTAGATATATAGAAGCTGCAGCAAGGGCGGATGCATCCTCTAAAGGCATGTCAGGCTTGTAATTTTTTTCCAGAAAGTCCGTTACTTGATCTGAGCCTGAACCAATTGCAACTGCCTCGTATGGAATGTAAGTCCCACTTGGATCAGTTAGAAATAAAGTGCTCCCACGTTGGTCAACACCTGATATTATTAGGGCAACACCAAATGGTCTTACGCCAGCATATTGAGTAAACTGTTGACATTGATCCGCAAGATGCTTTGCAACGGTCTCAACTTCAACTGGTTCGTCATAAATCATTCTATTACTTTGTGAAAAGAAACGGGCATTGTCAACTTGACTCCGTGCATCGGGAATATAGCCTGCTGCTGCTATTCCTATGTGATCATCGACTTGGAAAATTTTCTGTGTGATGCCTTCGTTCTGTAATTTACGCGGTTTTTCTTCTACAGCTAAAACTACACCATCTTTACTTTTTATTCCCACAGCAATTGTTCCGCGTCTAACAGTTTCAATTGCGTATTCAACCTGATATAATCTTCCATCCGGTGAGAAGACGGTGATTGCTCTATCATATCCTGCAGCGGCTGGTAACAAATCAATTTCCAATCCTCTGTACGTTTAATTTAAGTCTAATGAAAGTCGCATCATGCGTTTTGAAATTTCATTTTATGGTCACAAAAATGTTCGGTCCACTCACCAAAAAACAATTGAAGTCACTTCGAAACCAGAACTGACCGCCAAAGGCGATTGTATAATCGGCGTCAAGTCAACTGGCAGTTGTAAAAACATCCCAGATAAGATGAAACATCTCTTACGTAATTCAAAATCGAGGATTGTTATAACGATAATGGTCAACGGGCTTTCTTTTAGGGTGAGGGGTAAAGGTCATGAAAATCTAATTTTATCTCATCCGCATGATATCGTAATTAGAAAAAGCTCCTTTATGTGCCCACGTACTCTTGCAATAAAATGCGATAAGGCTTCACATGACATTCCAAGAGATATGATAAAAGCGTTGCATAATCCTAACACAAAAGGAATTTTTGCAATAGATGTGATCTGATTTATCTTAATTTCTTGGAAAATTGTTCACGTGATTGTTTTCTAATATATTTGTCATTGCACGATTCATAATTTCCATCAAGATGAATTCAACATAACCTTGTTCTAGAGTCTTTCCATTACTCCTCTTTTTCACTTTAACTATACTTTTTTCTGTGATGCCTTTCATAACTTTTCCCATTCTTGTCGATGTCATAGCTATTATTCTTGAAAAGTCCGAATCAAAGGTTTCAGGAATTTCAAAATTCAACAACTTGGTTGAGGTGCTATAAAATTTCATCATCGCGCCCTTAACCTCCTCAATCTTAGCAACTTCTACTAAACCTGCCCGTTTAAGCACATTAAGATGGTGTCGTACTGTGGTTGCAGCTTTTTCGTGACCCTTCTTTTTCAAGTCATCAGTTATCTCCTCTGTCGTAAGTTTTCTGTTGTATAGGATCCTTAGAATCGTTGCACGGACTGGGTCGTCAATTGCTTTTGCCTCTTCCGGTCCTGTAGCAAGGATTCTGTTTATCCTGATTGGCTTTTCGAGTAATGTTGACATGTTATCGTCTTTAGTTTAGGCCTAAGCTAAAAGAATCAGATATCATATTTTCTTGTCCTATGGCATCAAATTTGTTGCCCTATCAAAATTTTTGGAGGATAACTATGAGAAACAATATCAATATTATAAAAATTCATAGCGATACCATGCTCATAATAACCAAATGATGATCATCATACCGTTACAATAAATCACAAAAAATTTTTCAAAACCCGCCATTCTGGGAAATTATCTTATTTTTGTCATTGACTGACCATGAAAAACGATAAAGCAGGTTCTGTTTACTTTCAAAAACTCGAGTTAAAGCGAAAGGCCAGTAATACGTTGATATGATTCAACGTATCTAACAGACATTTTTTGCTGTAATTCATATGGGATCGATGGTGCAACTGGCTCTTTTCCAGCCTTTCTATCTTCTTCGAATTGCTTTTGATAACCATTTTCAGTGAGCCAATCCCGTAAGAGTTGTTTGTCAAATGCTTCCTGAATTTTTCCTATTTCGTACGAATCCTTTGGCCACAACCTATACTCATCAGGTCCAATAGAATCACCTAACAATATCTCGCCATCAAGCTTTCCAAATTCTAGTTTAAGGTCTGCAAGAATGAAACCTGCTGCGCCAGCAATCATGACCATCTTTTTGTATATATCAATTGTAGTTTTAGCAAGCCAGTCGAACTCTTTTAGCGTAACAAGCTTCTGATTTATTGCATCCTCTTTTGATAGAGGGATATCATGAGTTGCCGATTTTGTAGTTGGATCAAAGATTGGTTGGGACAATTGTGCTGCCATACGAGCATCAGAATTTTCTGGCAGATTAACCGTACCATTTTTCCATCTTTGGATTAGACTTCCATAAAAATATCCACGAACAATACACTCGACTGGAATCATCTGCATTTTTTTTACTACCATTCTGTCTTTATCTTCAGTCCTGACAAAGTGATTTGGAACATCTAGTTCCTTGAACCAAAATTCTGCAAATTTACACAAGACTTCGCCCTTTCTTGGTATATGATCCTTAAACTTCACGTCATATGCCGATACTCTATCGCTGAAGTGAAATAGTAGGTTTCCATCTTCAAAATCATAGACGTCCTTCACTTTACCAGACTGGAGAAATTTCAAACGCGTGCCGACTCAATTTGTGTGATTTTAGGATATATTTTTATCAAAAGACAGGGAAAAGAGGTTCTAGTTTTTCACAAAGTTAACTATTTTTAATATAGGCGTAGATGATTGGTCGTTGACACGTGTTCTGGGAATAATTGGTGGAGGCCAACTGGGAATGATGCTCACAGAAGCAGCAAAAATGATGCCCAGCCACATCTCTGACGTAATAGTATTGGATCCGACCAGAGACTGCCCTGCAGCTAAGGTCGGTGCAAAACAAATTGTTGCGGACTTTAAGGATAAGGATGCTATTATCAAGCTTTCAAAAAAATCTGACATATTAACATATGAAATCGAGTTAGGTGATAGCAACATTTTAAAGAAAATTGAGAAAAACGCAAACTTGAATCCATCTGCCGAAACACTGGGAATAATTCAAGACAAATATTTTCAAAAAAAATTCCTAAGAGAAAATGGCCTGCCAGTTGCAGACTTTGTATCGATCGATTCTATGACTGATCTGGAGGAAAAGATTTCGAGATTTGGCTATCCTTCATTGTTCAAAGCTAGAAAAGATGCGTATGATGGCAGAGGCAATTACAAAATAGATGGAAAAGAGGAATTACAAAATGCTTATGCACAATTCGAAAGAAGAATGATGATGCTTGAAAAATTTGTAGATTTTAAAAAGGAAGTCTCTGTAATTGCAGCACGAAACACAAGGGGGGAAATCGCGACATATCCTGTAGTCGAAAATATTCATGAGAAAAACATACTTGAAATGACCATTGCTCCTGCCAGAGTGAACTACCAAGTTTCTGAGAAAGCTGCGAAGATAGCAAAAAAAACAATGGAGGTGTTGCGCGGAGCAGGTGTTTTTGGTATAGAGATGTTCGTAACACGGAATGACGACATTCTTATCAATGAAATCGCTCCTAGAGTACATAATTCGGGGCATCATACTTTGCAGTCAAGCAGGACATCACAATTTGAACAGCATCTCAGAGCAATACTTGGACTTGAACTTGGTAAAACTGACTTGCTACATTATACTGTGATGTGCAACGTCTTGGGGCCAAAAAATTTTCGAGGAAGATATCATCCAATAAAGTTCGATAATACAAATGGCGTGTATTTGAAAATGTATCAGAAGGAAGAATCTAGACCACAAAGAAAATTGGGCCACTTCAACGTAGTTGATACACAGGACACAAAGGATGTTGAATATCTAATTGAGAAAGCTGTAAAAATCAAAAATTCAATCAAATTTAGTGACGTTTAAACCAAGTTGGACATAAGATGGAAAAAAGTTATCGTCACGTTTATTAAAATTCGATACTTTGCGATATTGTGAGTTTTGCTAGGAAACCCCTTGTTGGAATCATTATGGGTTCAAGTTCGGATAGCAAAATAATGCACCCAGCTGCACGGATACTGGATGAATTTAAAGTAAGGCACGAAGACCAGATTGTCTCAGCTCATAGAACACCAACTAGGTTAACAGATTATGCAACACATGCAGAAAAAAGTGGGTTCAAGGTAATAATTGCTGGTGCTGGTGGATCGGCCCATCTGCCCGGTATGATTGCATCTCATACCATTATTCCCGTGATCGGAGTTCCGATAATGGTCTATAACGATAAATCAGAAAAAAATCCAAACATGTTCAAATCCTCTGCGTTTGGCGGGTTGGATTCATTATTATCCATATCAGAAATGCCCACCGGATCTCCTGTCGTGACTGTGGGGATAAACAAGGCCGCAAACGCGGGTTTGTATGCCTTGAAAATCCTTGCAAACGAGTTTGAGGTCTTGAGCAAGAAGTTGAAGAAGCATAAAAATGACCAACATCGCCTGGTTGTTAGGGAGTCAGATAAAATGAAGCGCATGGGGCTTACAAGATTTGCGAAGAAGAAGTTTGGATAAACCGTTTCTATACTGAGGTTATGTCACTATTTTAAACTGGATGTTTCTTTTCTTTAAATGATCTATTAGCATTTGGGCGTGTTTCTCGTCTTCTGTCTCGAGGCTAAGAGTGACCCCAGCCGTTCCCGCAGCCACATTTGAGCTTAACCTATCGTGGAGAACTTCAACTATATTCACGCTTAACCCCGCTATTTCGTCTACCAATTCTTTAAGAGCGCCTGGTTTGTCAGTGAGCATTACAAAAATTTTTAACATTCTTCCCATATTAGCAAGCCCCTTAGCAACGATTTGACCCAAGAGATACATGTCTACGTTTCCACCAGAAAGAATGGGAACAACTTTTTTGCCTGGTGCTGGCTTGGCATCAAGCAGGTACGCTAGACTTACGGCTCCTGCCGGTTCGACGACTAACTTGGCACGTTCCATAAGTAAAAACATAGCCTTCACAATTTGGGAGTCATCAACCAAAACTATGTCGTCAATTAATTCATTGACAATCTTAAACGTGAATTCACCTGGCGTTTTTACGGATACTCCATCTGCGATTGTTTGATGACCTTCCACAGTCTGAAGTTTACCTGTTTCAAAAGAGTTTTTCATAGCAGGATACGCCGTTGACTGAACCCCTATTACTTTCACGTTTGGCTTTTTCGTTTTAACAGCGCGCAATACTCCTGCAGCAAGTCCACCACCTCCGATCGGTAGGTAGATTTCTTCCACATCAGCTAAATCCTCCAAAATTTCTAGACCGATCACTCCTTGTGCTGCAATTAATTTTTGATCATCAAACGCATGTATTGTTTTACCACCACTCTTGTCCGCAATTTCTAAAGCCTTAGACCAAGATTCATCGTAGTTTGCTCCCTCTAGTATAACGTTAGCACCGTAAGAACGCGTTGCAGTGACCTTAGCTGGTGAAGCGTTTGCGGGCATTACAATTGTGCACTTTATATTTTCAAGAGAAGATGCATACGCAACTCCTTGAGCATGATTGCCTGCGGACGCTGCAACTACTCCTTTTCTCTTTTCCTCATCTGACAAGGAATTAATTTTCGCATATGCTCCTCTAACCTTAAACGAACCAGTCTTCTGCTCGAATTCTTTTTTTAGATAAACTTTGGAGCCGATCAATGAACTGAACGTTTCGGAGAATGTGATAGGAGTTTTACGTATTACATTGCCTTGGGTTGACTGAGACGTTACAATTTCGTCATAAGTTAAACTCATCAGAGATTTTCGCCACAATTAGAATATATTCTATTTCTCTTGCGATCATTCCAAAAAATCACCAAAATTTATTTCTGGACACAAAAAAATTTCTAAACTCTGGAAAAGCCTAAATAGTTGAAAAGCGATCGTTGAAAACAAGTCTAGGGACCACCAGGAGTCAACTCCCCTTCCTGAATTGACATCCTCGCCTCAGTTCATGGGGTCCCTTGACTATTATAATAAAATGTAGTTATCTACAACCTAGATATAAACAATTTCTCAACACTGTATAACTTGTAAGAGTTCGTCAAATCTTTGCGATAATTTTTCCTTTATTCGTTGTGGAATTTTTTTCTGGTTGAACTCTCCTGCTTTTGTTTTCTTTTTGAAGAACTCGAGATCAAAATTACATACAACGCCTTCTTCTCCTGCCATTAATTTCGTTTCGTCAATTAATGTAGGAGAGGTTTGGTATGTCTCAAGTATAAGACTGTCGAGTTCCTTGAACAAAGCTGATTTCCGTTTTGATAATTTTTGAAAATTATCATCGGTTATATCTTGGACTTCGTTGTATAATTTATCGCGTAATTCATCATTTTTAAAGAAGATTTCAAATAATTTTTGTTCATCAACGTCCTTGTAGCCCATATTTCTTAGTCTTTCCATGATTAGCCTTTCTCCGGTCTGAACGATTTTTGCTTCCTTTGATTTTGTTTTATCCATTATTTCAGAGAGTTCCTTTTGATATTTCATAACCCGATTATCTAACTTGTAATGAAGGACCGCATGATATTGAAGGGAGATATGCAGATTCAGGAGATAGTTATCTTCTCTGACTGAGAACTTGACAAAAATACGCCTTAAGTCTTCATTATTTGAAACAGAAATCCCATCAGTTTTCCACTCCGGAAGCCCCTTTATTATTTTCTGATAAAAATTGTGTACGAGCTGTGGGTCGAATGTTCGTTGGTCACTTACCGTGCCGTCACCTAGCATTACCTTAACCGGAATTGTTTTTGTAATTTTTATTATATTTTCAATGAAAACAGCGGTTACTTTTTCGGCTTTGGCATTTAATGATTCAACGAATTCATCAGAGGATTTCGCAGGTAGCCGCACAGATTTTTCTTAGCATTATCGTTTAAATTGCCTCCGGGATTTTTCTCGTATTCGTGAAGGTGTTTAC
>JBHIDF010000009.1:0-17028 GCA_046759945.1 Nitrosopumilaceae archaeon | reverse complement strand
TAAATTTCAAAAAAGGAGGGTGTGAAGTTAGAGCAAGACCAATTTTTCTTTCAGGACGATATACAAAGAGTAAACGAGAAGTTCCACAAAAGGAAACTAGGTGTGAATACTGTCGAGGGAGAGGATGTTACTCCTGTCAATTTCGCGGAGTCTTACCTTCTGATAGCATAGAAGGTAAAATAGCAAAATTTCTGATAGAGAAATTTGGTTCTATTAAAGCTAAAGTGACATGGATTGGTGGTGAAGACGAAACAAGTCTAGTCTTAGGAAAAGGCCGGCCATTTTTTGTAAAATTAATAAATCCAAAAAAAAGAAAAATCAAACTAGCAAAGAAAATTTTTCCCGGTGGTGTTGCTATCAATAATCTCAAAATCATAGAAGGCATCCCAAGAAAGGCAGTACGTTTTATATCATCCGTAAAATTGCAAATTAGTACGGAAAAAGAGATTCGTCCACTAGAACTAAAAAAACTAAGAAATTTAAAAAAGAATACAATTTTGGTTCACGAAAATTCTGGTAAGGTGAATAAAAAAAATGTTTATGACATAAAGTACAAAAAACTTTCAAAACATTCGTTTATCCTTTCTATGAAGGTGGATGGCGGCTTACCCTTGAAGCGATTCATTGAGGGAAAAAATGTGATTCCAAACGTTTCTGCTGTAATCCGCAACCATTCCAAATGTGAAAAATTCGATTTTTTCGATATCCAAGTAACAAACTAGAATCAATTCTGCATTATCATATTCTACCTGCAACTAACCTTTTTTTACAGCATGACTCAACTATGGTCCGTTGGATCCTCTTTCGAAAGTTCACAATGCTCACAAAGAGGGGATCTTGTCTAACAAGATTCACCGGTTGATAAGAAAGAGATTTTCACTTGTAGTAGAGGGAATTAATAGGATTGAGAAAGCTTCTGGAATTAATTTTCCTGTTGCATATGTAGAACCGTCGGTAATAATTTCTCAATCAACCGAGGGCTCGTATAACTACGGGATTCTGTTTGCCAGAACCATTCCGATCATTTCCAACGATCAGGTGCAAGTAGTTATTCAGATTTCAGCCCCCCTTGTAGCATTTGGACTTAAGGGTACTATCCACGCAATACTCGCGCATGAATTTCTACATTATTTAGATCTGTTACGACGAATCTCTAAAATGGAAATTGTGTCAGACGAGGTGTCTGGAAATCTCTTCGAGAGTACCTATTCAGATGCAACTAGGCTTCTCGAGCCGAGGGCTGTTTTTAATGATAAAACTTTGCTATTGCATATTACAAAGAAATTTCCTGAGGGTTTTCGGGATTATAAGCTAGAAGATAAAGTGGAAAAGTTGTGGATAGGAAAACAACTCCCTACCACTAATATTACCTTGGATACGAATGTTGTAAAGTTAACTGCACAATCGTTGGCTAAGACAAAGTTAGATCCACAACTTGTATCAAAATTGGAAAAGCTTGACAAAAAAGCTTCAAAGCTCAGAAAGAGAAAATATTATTGATTATTACAAGAATTCGGTCAAACCACATTTGCCACAAGTGAATCGATTTTTGTGTTTGGCCATGAATACTCCTTTCCCACATCTGGAACAGATTTTTCTCGTTCTTTCTGCCTTGTCACCGTCTATCTTGTAAAATTTGTAAACATTAGGACTTGAACCTTTTTTTCCAGTCATTACTTACTCTTTTCTTTTGGTGATTCGTCAGTTTTTGTTTCTTCTGCTTTCTCCTTACCCTTCTCAGCTTTTGTCTCTGCGACTTTCTCTTCTTTCTTTTGAGGGGGAGATTTTGCTTTTTCTAGTCTACTAAAAATAGCTGGTTTAAGATGCTCTTTTGCCAGCACTTCGTCATCATATACGTAAAACGTACCCGATATGTTTGGGATTCCTGTAGCATTTTTCAATTGAATCGGGATAACAACTTTTCCTTCGAGTTTGAAATGTTTTGAAACCACGTCAATAGCTTCCAACTTTTTTAGTTTACCGCCAAGTCCTTTGAATGTACAAATGATTTCACGCCGAGAAAGTAAAGTATTTTCTTCATCTTTTATCGTCTCTATCACTGACATGTATTCGAGCTCCTCTGAATTGTTCATATAAATCTTAATTGAATTCGAAAAAGAGATTTAAGAAATTGGATCAATCTTTACGTGTGGGCCGATATATGATTCATTTAAAGAATTCTGGCTACACACCACGTGATGCCGCACATCTTTTATCACGATCCAGGGAACTTACATCGGAGATGGACGCCGAGATAAGAGACGCTAGAATTTCAAGTAGATACCTAGAATTAGATGTTTCAGTAGATGAAGACGAGCTACCTCAGTTTGTGAATAGACTGGATCCCATAGGACCGCTTGACCACTCCCAACATATAGTAGAAGAACAAATTGAAAAGCCAGAAGCTATAGAAAAAGGAAGGTTCTTCTTTAATCATGAAAGATACTGGGAATGCCATGAAGTACTAGAAGGAGTTTGGAAAAAGTCGTCTGAAAGCGAAAAGGACTTACTACAAGGCATCATATTAGTTGCCGCAGCATTGGTTCATTACCAAAAGAATGAAAAAACCATATGTCTTTCTATACTCAGAAGAGCTCTTGAGAAATTGACAAATGCCACCGGCAAGTACTATAACATAGATATCGATATTTTTCGCACCAAAGTTTCTCAGACGTTGAAAAGCGGACTAATAGAAACTTTTACGATTTAATTAGTCGGAAGGCAGTTCTTACCACTTCTGCACCCTCAAGCAGGTGAAGTGCTCCATTCTTTCCTTGTTGTTCAGTAAACCTAGTTGACGTATCTTTTTTAATCCAATCTCCTGATATTAGGACAGGCACTGGATCATCGCTATGACCTTTGTTTATGCAAGGGGTGGAATGATCAGCAGAAACAACAACTGCAACTTTCTTTGTATCTATATTGTCAAGTAGTGTTCCAAAAAACCTCTTGTCGATTTCTTCTATGTTTTTCATTTTTCCTATCGCATCCCCCTCATGACCAAACTCGTCAGGACCCTTGATGTGGACATAAATTGCATTTTCTGTCCCCATCGCCCTTGCAGCTATTCTTGCCTTCTGTTCGTAATCTGTAATTGCACCTGCGCTGAAGGGCTTCATCTTTAGCACATTTGAAATTCCAAGTTCTACCGGCATGTCAACAATACAAGAAAATTTTATTGAGTAAAGCTCGTTTATGGGAGTGACCTCTGGATACTTATTGCCCGCATCCCGTAGAATTATACTGTTTAAAAGCTTCTTGTTTTTTTCTTTACGTTTCTTGTTTACCTCACTTTTTTTCATTATTTCAAGAGATTGTTTGGTGAATTCATTTACTAGCGAAGCAGTAAGTTTTGAACTAACAGATTCATCTAGTGGCAGACATCTTTCAATCTTTAGATATCCCCCAACAGCTTTTGCAATGCCCATTCCATCAACTCGGGCATATGATGGGTCCGTATTGGTTATGTTAGCTGAAAGCGATTCACCTGCACATCTTATTCGTACCACAACCCTGTGATCTATAGTTGGGGTCACTTCCAAGGTTACCTCTGGGGTTGAAAATTTTGTAAGACGCTCTATTTCTGCGGCAATAGCCAAGGAATCTTCTTTTTCTATTTTTCTGCCAGCTCTCCTGTCTGTAATTATCCCCTCATCATTTAGCGTAGCAAAGTTCCCTCTTAAGGCAACATCACCATCCTTGAAATCCATTCCAACACCGATTGCCTCGATTACTCCTCTTCCAACGTAATCAGAATGCTTGAATCTGTATCCAAGCATGTTAAAAACCGCTATATCTGACTCGGGAGCTATGCCTTGACCTACGGAGACTACCTCTCCCATTATGCCATTTTTTGTAAGCTTGTCTAGATTTGGGGTCCTTGCAAAATCAAGCGGCGTGGTTCCATTAAGATCTGGATGTGGAAGGTCCCCCACCCCATCTAATAGAACATAGATCATGTGAACTTGTAGGTCATCAGGAATTTTTGATCAGCTCATTTTTCAGAATTTTCTTGTTACACATAAACTTTCCAACTATTTTTTCCCTTACCACACTTTCCGTGATCATAAATTTTGATCATAGTGTTAGAAAAGTTGTATGTTACGCGATCATTCGAAAGATTTTAAATCATTAGATCAGCATGCTAGGTGATATGGGGGGTATGAGGAAGGATTACGTTTTGGATAGATATGTGATTGTATGCCCTGATGATAACGCAAAATCTGAATCAAAGAAATGCCCTCTTTGTCCTGGTAACGAATCAATGACAAATCCATCCATGCTTTCGCTTGTAGCTAGCGATGGTATGTTGCAAAGACTTCAAGATAGTGAAGATTCTTACGTTAAAAATTGGTCCGTGAGAGTTTTCGAAAGTAAAAATCCGGCTGTGTCTACAACAACAGAAAACTCTTACAGTGACAGACCACTTTATAGTGAACCTGCATATGGTTATCACTACATAGTAGTAGGTTCTTCCAAACACAAGGATACTCTTTCTTCCATTAGTGTAGAACAATGGTCTAACGTTCTTGTGGTGATACAGGATAGGTTACGCTGGCTCTATACCCAACGCGGAGTAACATACGTATCCATATACGTAAATCATAGTAAGGGAGCAGGTGGGATGCTGTCTCATCCACATCTTAACATAGTGACGTTTTCAACAATTCCTCCTGTAATAGAGCAGGAAGCTGAGGCATCACACAAAATTCTAAACGAAAAGGGTGTATGTCCAATATGTGAGGTCGTAAATGCAGAAACAGGAGGGCCCAGACAGGTTCTTCAAACCGAAGGATTTCTTGCATTATGTCCGTGGGCCCCATCATGCCAGTATGAATTCTGGATATGCCCAAAGAAACATGCTACTAGTTTTTCAAAAATAACTCAAAAGGAAATAAACGACCTTTCGTTAATTTTGCGAGCTACTCTAGGCGGCCTTGCAAATGCCGTTAATAATCCGTCTTACAATCTTGCATTTCATTTGTCTCCGGAAAAGAAGAACAGTAGACAGATTCACTGGCACATTGAAGTTTATCCACAAACTGATGCATGGACAGGACTTGAACGAGGTTTTGGTGTATTTCTAAACAAGATATCGCCAGAAAAAACTGCAGAACAACTTGGCTCCTCTTGCAGAAAGGAGCTAGCTGGGCTAGTGGGTATAGTATAAAAAATTTAGATGGTTTATTTAGTTAATTAAAAAATCATCTTCATGGCAATTGAGAAGTACATAGCAGCTGCAAGTCTTGGTCTTTTCATAATGTTTGTTGCTGAAATTTTAACATTATTTAATTATATAATTAATCCGCCGATAGAGATTGATGCACCAGCAAAAATTTTTATGTTTATTTCGATTGGAATAGCTCCCGCCCTCGTACTCACGGGCACGTCTTTTGGAATGGTAGGTAAATATGGTGACAGAACAATAGGAGCCATGATCATAGCAGGTGGAGCTATATTGTTAGCCGGTATGTTCTATGCAAACAGTTTGCTTCCTAGCATAGACACGAACTATCTCGTTTACGAAGTAGAAATAGTACCGCCACTCTTTATGGCCATCTCAATTCCTGTGATAGTGGTAGGCAGTATTTTGTACAAGGCAAAAAAACGAAGACCAATAAAAGTCTCATCTTTCGAACGGTCTAGCTCGGAAAATAACAAAAGACGAATACCATTGAGGCAAAAATCCATGCCATGCATCATTGGGTTTCACGATCTCTGTCCCGTGCAACGTTGCAAGTGTACTTGTCATGTAGACCAAGGATTTTTAACAAAATGAAGGAATCAAAAAAACAACCTAAAACCACTTTCCTTTTTAGTAAAATTTCGATTTTTTGGTCACAACGAAAAGAGTTCTAGGACAAGTGATCATATCTCATTTCGTTTGAATGACGCTTAAATCCAAGTTTCTCATAAAATGGCATTACGTCGTCAGCGGAGCCCAGAATTGTTTTGTAGCATCCTTTTTTTTTCGCATAATCAAGGAGAGCCTCTATCAGCTTTTCACCTACTCCCTTTCTTTGATGTTCTTTTCTTACCGCAACATCTTCAATATGCCCAACCTTCCCGCCGTCGTGAATAAATTTTTGCTCAATAAAGATGGTTGCTGAACCCACCACCTGTGAACCCAGTACGGCTACGTAAATCTCATGATCGGACTTTGACTTGATATGATTGAATATCTCTTTAGCCTTTTTTGCGTCTAGGTCACTCGCCTTTCTTAGTGAATCTAGCGATTCTAAAAAACCGTTTGAAAGATCGGCCTCCTCGATCTTTCGTATTGTTACTTCCATGCTTTCACATCAAATGGGACCAAGTTTTTGAAGATAGTGGTGTGAGGCTTTCCGGTAGGAATTTTTGTCTCCTATGTCCATGAATCCTTTTTTAATTAAAAAAGAGGAAACAATCTTCTTCTTTGCCAATGCTTTTTTGATTACGCTATCCATGCTGTACGGTTTGTTAGATGGAATAAATCTCAGAACATCTTGTTCCATCACATAACAGCCTATGTTTATGTTGGCCTTTATTTCGGGTTTTTCGTTCCATGAGGTCACTCTATTTTTTTTGTCAGTTTCTATAACGCCATAGTTTAACATTGTTTTGTATTCTAGAAGGGTCATTGTAATGAATGCTTTTTTACGTTTATGATCAGCTATCATGTTCCTTAAATTAAAATCATAAACCGAATCTCCATAAATACACAAAAAAGTATCATCAATGAAATTTTCAGCGGTTTTAAGCTGTCCTGCAGTGGCTAGTGGTTTGGTTGATATTGCATATTCTATATCTACACCAAATCTACTCCCATCTTCAAAGTAATTCTCGATTGATTTTCTCAGATAGCTTACACAGAGGATTACAGAATCTATCTTGTTCTTTTTTATCCAACCTAAGAGATGTTCTAGAAGTGGTTTTTCGGCTAATGGTAGCATTGGTTTTGGTAGAAAAGTTGTGTAGGGCTGAAGCCTTGTCCCCAATCCACCCGCAAGTATTACTGCTTTCACGAATTTTTCTTTAAAATATTGGTTATTTATGTTGCAGTATAGAATCTCTACATTTTCAAGTGAAATATGACATTTTAGATAATCTTAGAAAGCTTTAACAGTACCTCGTTGGGATTGCGTCCAAATAACAAAATCATTGGTTCCTTTCCTACGTCACCTTTGTGGAATATCAAGTCTGGTGTCTTCTTTGCATTTTTAATTGCTGATCTTATTCCCCATGAGATGGTAGAATTTTCTCTTGTTCTGATTCTTGGTGGTTCTTTAGTTCTATCATAGTTTAAAACTGCAAATTTTTTTGTTTGACTTTTCCTAATTATCGACCTATCGTATTTGATATTGACAGCAGATCTCGTGAGTGGAAATTTTTTAACAATTTCTAAAACTGCAGACCCTACATGTGTAGAACCACCGTATTCTAAATTGCCTGCAGTAATCACTGATTTTCCCGCTTTGACAATCCTTCCTGATACGCCAATTATGTCTTTTAACGAGGTAGGATTTGGCTTTGCAAATACGAAGTTAGTTTGACATTCTGGAATTATTTTGTAAACATCTTTTAGATTTGTAAAATTTGAAATTGCGTCATACAGACCATTCTTTATTTTATCCGAGCCATCTGAGGTTGCCACAAAAAGACCTTTTCCAACCTTTAGTGACTTCCTTATGGCTGCAAAAGTAAATTCTTTGGCAAGTTTAATAGCGCTTTTAAGATCTAACCCCTTCGCCAGATTCGCTGACAGAGAGGCAGAAAAAGTGCATCCTCCACCGTGATTTTTGATGGGTAATCTTTTTCCTGTTAAATCATATGATTTTTCTCCTTCTCTTACATGATCAGTTACTTTGTTTCCTGGAAGATGGCCGCCCGTAATAACTACATTTTTGACTCCTAATTGTGATATTTTTTTTGCAGCGTTTACCATGTCTTTTTTGTGTTTTATTTTCATGCTTGCAAGTCTTCGTGCTTCAAAAATGTTTGGTGTTGTTACGAATGCTAACGGGATGAGTAGTCTCTTGTAGTCAGAAAATGCGCTTTTTAGCAATAACTGTCCACCAGTACTTGACTCGAATACAGGATCTAACACTATGGGAATTTTCTCTCCTTTCAATTTTGAATATATCGCGGTTATGGTAGGTGAGCTGTAAACCATCCCTATCTTTATGGCGTCTATTTTGAAATCAGAAAGGACAGAATCCATTTGATCCTTTATCGCATTTGGAGAGATTTTTTCAATTTTGGAAAATTTTCTTGTGTTTTGACCTGTGATAGCGGTAACAACAGTAAGACCGTACACTCCATGTACTGAGAATGTCTTTATGTCACTTTGTATGCCCGCACCAGATGACGGGTCTGAACCCCCTATAGATAAAACATTCACGGAACTATTGCCGATAACTCACGTTTAAATCCAATTGCTTTGTAACACTAATAACGTGGGAACTCAAATGAGTGCAGCCCGTAGGGGCAAGGCTACAGAAGAAATGAATATCGTAGCGAGGGATGAGGACATGACTATAGAAAGTCTTTTACAAATGGTAGCAAGGGGCTCGGTAATTATACCAAGTAACAATGTTCGACAACAAAAAATTCACAACGTAGGAATAGGTAAAGGAATGAAGACGAAGGTTAATGTGAATATTGGTACCTCTACCCTGAATGTTAACCTAGATGAAGAGATCGAAAAAGCAAAGGTGGCAGTAAAGTATCATGCTGACACTATAATGGATCTTAGCGACGGCGGGGATGTTGGGATGATCAGAAGAAAATTGCTAGAAGCTGCTCCAATAACATTTGGAACTGTACCAATTTATGAAGCCTATAACTATGGAGTTTCAAAACACAAAAATCCTCTAGATATAACTGAAGATGATTATCTTAATGCTTTTGAGAGAAATGCAAAAGATGGTGTAGACTATACCACTATACATGCGGGAATAACTAAAGAAATTGCAAAAATAATACTAAAGGTAAACAGACATGGCGGCATCGTTAGCAAAGGTGGAACAATTACTGCTGCATGGATGTTAAAATATGATAAAGAGAATCCCTACTTTGAGCATTATGATTACCTTATAGAATTGGCAAGAAAGTACGACGTGACTTTCAGTTTAGGTGATGCATTAAGACCAGGTTCTATTCTTGATTCACACGACGAGCTTCAGATACAGGAAATGATTAACGTTTCACGCCTTACTAAAAGAGCCCATGAAAAGGATGTTCAAGTGATGGTGGAGGGCCCAGGGCATGTACCGTTAAATGAGGTTGCAGCAAACGTTGAACTTGCAAAGTCCTTGATTGGAGATGTTCCATATTATGTTCTAGGTCCTTTAGTAACTGATGTAGCATCAGGACATGATCACATTGCTAGCGCTATTGGTGCAGCAATTTCTGCAAGTAAGGGGGTAGACTTACTTTGCTATTTAACACCTGCAGAACATCTGGCGCTGCCTACTGCCGAAGAAGTGAAAGCTGGGCTAATTGCATACAGAATAGCTGCACATGCAGGAGACCTTGTAAAGATTAGAGAAAAGGCAATAAAATGGGATGCGGAAATGTCCGAAGCTAGACGAACTCTGAACTGGGAAAAGCAAATCGCGCTCTCGATTGATCCAGAAGAAGCTGCACGTATTCACGCAAGAGCAGGGCAAGTAGAAGGGAACAATGTACCATGTACCATGTGTGGGGGAGCGTGCGTCTACATCATGCTTCCGCAGCAGAGAAATTACAAAAAAGAAGAAAATCTACAACAAACTGAATAATACTTTATCAAGACTAGGAACGGTCTTGTATTTTACAATATCATCTGCATTAACCCATCTGTAGTCAGAATTTTCCCAGTTCAGGTTTATCTTTGGTTTTTTTACAGAAAACAAGAACGGAAATACAATCCACTCGTGATTTTTGTATTGTGGAGATGCTATTCGTATTTTTTTTGACCTCTTAACCAGAACCAATTCCTTTTCATTAATACCAAGCTCTTCGAAAATCTCAGTCTTTGCTCGTGTAAGGGGGGTCTCATTTTTTTCTATAATGCCGCTGACTCCGCTCCATAATCCTCTCATAGATTTTACCTTATTGCTCCTTTTTAATAAGAGAAAACTTTCTTTATTTGCAACAAACGAGGTTACAATTTTTGTTGAGTGCATGGCGGTTATTTTTCAATGGCACTTACCATAGTGAGTAGTTTCTTGTAGGAATTTTCAAGATCTATGTTTTCGGCAAGCCCATTTTGAACTGAAGTTATGTATTTCACTATATCTTCCGATTTTCCTTCTTGCACCCATGTAAGAAGTCTTCCTATATCTCTCCAAAATTCTTCAGCATACCTTCTTAGCTCAGGATTGGAAATTAGAGTCTCTATTAGTTGGGGCGATTCTGTCATTATACCAGCGGTTAATATTCCCTGAGCCTTGAACGTCGTGCCAGACATTTTTTCAGTAAGAGCTATTCTTTCATCTTTTGCAAGTATATTGGCAAGAGACAAATTCACTAGATGAGTTAAGCCTAGAATTACTGCAATTATTTTGTCGTGCTCTGACGAAGCAATTGTTACAAAGTTTGCGCCAGTGAAAAGCGATTTTGTTTTTGCCAATTCTTTTTTCGTGTCCCTGATAGGAATTGATATAATGTTTTGGCCTTTGATGCTTTTTATGCCTGGACCGAACATGGGATGTATGCAAATCGGATTAATTTTTGCAGGCATTTTTGTCAGAGCAACAATGGTTTTCGTCTTTAAAGATGAGATGTCAATTAGATAAGAATCTCTTTTCATTTCTTTTGAAACTAGTCTTATAATTTCAGGCGTTCTTTTAACTGGAATACAAAGTATAACATAATCAGCACCTAGAACAGAACCTATTAGGGAATTTGATTTTATTACCGATTTTGTGGTAATTTCTTTTTCAGAGTCATATCCCCTTACTTCGAATCCCTTGCTCAGAAAATATTTTGAAAACCACTTTCCCATCTTTCCCTCTGCGCCAATTACAGCGATCTTCTTTTTCATTTATTTTCACTTAGTATTCTTTCTATTATTTTCATTCCTTCAATTAGATTCTTTTCTGTTTGGCAAGCCGAAATTCTTACAAAATCCTTGTAATTACCAAATGATTCGCCAGGAGCGACTGCTATCCCCTTATCTAGAAGTTTGTTTGTGAATTCAGTTCCATTTCCTTTTACTTTTGCGAAGATATACATCGCCCCGTCAGGTTCTATAAACTCTAAGCCAATTTCTTTTGCTTGCCTGATAACCAGACTCAACTTCTTTTTCATCGTATTGGTGTTATTGGCTACGTCTGCTTCCAGTGCTTTCATTGCAACATATTGAATTGGTTCTGATACGTTTGTCATACAAATTGCTTGTAGTCTTGCCATCCTATCTATAATTTGAGGACTTGAAATGGAGTAGCCTATTCTATAACCAGTCATTGCATGTGATTTTGAAAATGATTTTGTGACTATAGTTTTTTTGTAATTGTATGCTAAGGCACTCTTCCAGTTCTTATACGCATATTTTGAATATATTTCGTCGCTTAAAACATAAAGATTATTTTTTATGGCAAGCTCAACCATTTCATCTTGAATATTTTCTGGTAGAATCTTGCCAGTTGGATTGTTTGGATAGTTGAGAACTATCATTTTTGTATTAGCGTTTATCTTGTCTGCAACTTCGTCAATCGAAGGCTCCCATCTACCCTCTAAAGTGGAATGAATTATCCTAGGCTTGATCCCTGCATTAAGAGCACAGTCTCGATATGCTGGCCATGATGGCTCTATAATTATTATCTCATTACCCGGATCCAGAAGAGTAGTAATAGCGAGGTAGACAGAAAATCTTGCTCCTGTACTAACGAGGATGTTTTCGTCATTTATGTCGGTAATGTATTGTTCTGATATCTTTTTGGATAGTGCTTTACGAAATGCAGGCATTCCCTTTGCCTCACCATACTTTCCAAAACCTTTCTCATAGACCTCTTCAAGCGCACTCTTTACGATATTCGGTGGAAGAAAATCAGGCTCACCAACCTCCATATGAATAATTTTTTTCCCTTGCCGTTCGAGATCCTTTGCTTTTAAAAATACAGATAGATGCGTTTGCTTGTTGCTTGATTGTATTTTTACTGATTCATTAAAAAGAAAATTTAGGGATCTTATTGCAATAGATTCATCAAGACCAATTTCTTTACACAATTCTAACACTTTAGTTCGAAGCCGACTCTCCCGTCGTTCATCTGTTATTCCAATGCCAAGGTTGCTTTTGACCCCACCAATCTGCTTTGATATATCTACTCTTTTTTTCAGCAACTTTATGATCTCAAGCGTAGTCTCATCCATTTCATTACGTAACTTATCAATTTCAGACATTTTTTCTAGAGTACGGGTGGGATGAATCCACCTTTTATTGCATGATCAGCTAGGATCAAAGAAACGAGAGAGTCAACGATTGGGGGTGCTCTGGGCACAACACATGGATCGTGCCTTCCCGCAACAACAAGAGAAACGGGCTTATTCGTTTTAATATCAACAGTCTTTTGTTTCTTGGCTATAGATGAAGCGGGTTTGAAGGCAACTCTTAACACAATTGGCATACCGTTTGAAAGTCCACCAAGTATTCCGCCCGCGTTGTTTGTCTTTGTAACTATTTTTCTATTTTTTACTATGTATAGATCATTGTTTATAGAACCTGTACTTGCAGATCCTTCAAAGCCAGAACCGAACTCCACACCCTTCACAGCAGGGATAGAGTAAAGCGCTTTTGCTAGGTCAGATTCCAATGATCCGAAAATAGGATCACCAAGACCCACTGGAAGATTATTTGTAACGGATTCTATTATTCCGCCAAGCGAATCGCTTTTTTTTCGCGCATTAAGAATTGCAGCTCGCATTTTTTTTGCAGTTTTTTGGTCTGGACATCTAATCTCATTTGAATAGATCGATTTTTTCATTTTAGAGGTTACTTTTTCTTTCATCTTTATTTTTCCAATCTGTAAGGTGTACGAAAAAGTATCAACGTCTAAAGTGACTGAAAGAAGTTTTCTAGCTATCGCGCCGCCCATAACATGTGTGGCAGTAAGCCTTCCAGAAAATCTTCCTCCTCCGCGGTAATCGTTGAATTTTTTGTATTTCATGAGAGCAGGATAATCGGAGTGCCCTGGTCTTAGCTTCGTGCGAAGTTGCTCGTAGGCTCGGGAGTCCTGATCCCTGTTCCAAATTATCATGGCAATAGGGGCTCCGGTAGTGTATCCTCTAAAGACTCCTGATAGAATTTCCACCTTGTCTCCTTCTTTTCTTTGTGTAGATACTAGTGATTGACCAGGTTTTCTCAAATTAAGCATCTTTTGTATGTCATTTTCTTCTAATTCCAAACCAGAAGGACAGCCGTCCAAAACAGCCCCGACACACTTACCATGGCTTTCACCAAAACTGGTCAGGACTAATCTTTCACCAATAGAACTTCCTGGCATTCAAAGAAATTTCATTTACGGCGCTTATAATCCTTATAGACTAGCTAACAACAATTTTTGCCCCAACTCTGTTCATGTCTTCTATAAAATTTGGATATGAAACACCAACTGATTCCGGATCAGATACTGTACAGTTACCTACGTACATGGCAGCAATGCAAAATGCCATGAACAATCTGTGATCACCATGAGACTTTAGGTAAGCACCAGTCAGATTTTTTGGAGGTTCTAGTATCATTCCATCTTTTTTTTCTTCTACTTGAATACCCAGTTTCTTAAGTTCAGTTGTTAAGATAGCAATTCTATCAGATTCCTTCAGTCTAGCGTGCTTTACGTTATAGAGTTCTATTCGTTTAGATGTTTTGAGAGCTAGTATAGACAACGGTGGTAAAAGATCAGGCGTATTGGATAAGTCGAATTTACCACCATGAAGTCGTTCTGGAGAATGTATGGTAAGTATTTTTTTGTCAAGATTGACTCTCACTCCGAGCTTTTCCAAATAATCAGTAATGATTTCGTCCGCTTGTGGCAGATCTCCTAGTGAAACTGATATTGACAAGTTGTCGCCTAGAAGAACCGAAGCGGAAAGCAGAAGAGCCAGACTAGAGAAATCGGAAGGAATCGTAAAATTGGTGGGTTTGTAATCCTGTTTTGGTATCCTATACTTTGCGTACGGAGTAATATTCTCAACATTTACACCGAATTTTTTCATCGAAGCAATGGTTGCGTTGATGTAAGGTTTGGATACCAGATCTCCTTTTATGTTCAGCACTATTCCTTTTTCTGTTTTAGGAGCCACAATCATCAAAGCGGAAACGAATTGACTTGAAACTTCGCCTGAGATGGTAACTTCACCCCCTTGAATTTTACCCTTAACAGTTATTGGTGGTCTTCCGTTAGTAGAACTGCAACTAGCACCTAGAGATTCGAGTGCTTCAAGCAAAATCTGCATAGGTCTTTTTCTTAAACTCTTATCACCTGATAGAACTGTTTTATCCTCAGAAAGAGCTGCAATCGCAGCAGCTATTCTGATCGTAGTCCCAGAATTTAACGCATCAATTATTGAACCATGAAGACCTGTGTCCGCCGTTCTTGTCACTGCTAAATTTGAACCAGCTTCTTTAATCTCTGCCCCAAAGCTTTTGCATGCATCTATGGTGGCAAGCGTATCGCTCGATTTTAGGGCATTTTTAATCATGCTTTTGCCATTTGCAAGCGAAGCTAAAAACAACGCTCTGTGTGTGTAACTTTTGTTTGTTGGGCAGATGATGCTACCGAACAGCTTGGCTTTTTGTACCTTACACTTCATGAACTTCAGCCTTTCGGTTGTTTATGCTAGAAACCAAGATCTTTCCTTCTAAAGATAAAAATGCTTTTTTAACATTTGAGACACTTTTCTTTTTCACTACAGCAGCTATAGCTGGTCCATTGCCAGAAACTGATGCACCTAACGCTCCTTTCTCTATTAAATCCGCTATTATTTGAGGGTCAGAACGCAAAATCGTTGATGTGGCAAGTCCGTTTAATATCATACCATGCCAGTAGTTAGACCTTTTTGCAAGATACCACGCTTCAGAAAATACTCTGCTAAGAGTTTTGAGTTTTCTTACGTTGCCTCTTTTTCTTGATTTTGGAACAAATATCACAGCAGCTAAATTTGTCGGGGCTCTTTCAAATTTTATGATTTTTTTCTTGTAATTGTCGGTGACCACGAAACCTCCAAAATAGCAGGCGCATGCATCGTCGAAGGCACCTGTGATACTGACTCCCGATTCTCTTGAAGCATCAACCCCGATTCTAAGCACTTCTTGATCGTTAATTCGGGATTTGAAAATTTTCGCGCACGCAAGTGAAATGACTGAAGAAATTGCACTAGAACTTTTCAAGCCATATCCTGTAGGTATTTCTGATTTTAGTGAAATGCCTATCCTAGATCTTTCTCGGTCTCTTTTTGGAACAGCTTTTTCAATAACCTTCTTTATTAGACGCAAGCTTGGGTTGATATCTTTACTCTCCAAGAAAATTCCACTACCCGAAGTCACGTTAACTGTTGTTTCAACTTTAAGAGAGATTCCTAGTGCAGCACCTTTGCCGGTAGCAATCGCGTTTACAATAGAGATTGCTCCATTTATCGTTGCTTTTGCTGCAGTCATCAAAATCCACCCAGAAGGGCCTTTTTCATTGTATCATAAGGAGCTTTTCTCCCCATCCAAATTTCAAAAGAACGCATAGCTTGTCCCAACAACATCTCATAACCGTATATGACAGTTGCACCCCTGCTTTTAGATTGTCTTAGGAGTTCAGTTCTCATCGGAACATAGACAATATCGTAAACAACAGAATCCTTGTTGATGTTTTGAGTCGAAATAGGACTCGGTTCATTCTTTAGACCAGCCGAAGTTGCATTGACGATCAAACCAAATTGTGAGGCAGTATCACTTGCAGTACTAAGATCAGTAGCTTCGGCCTCGAGACCCACTTTGCTTGCAAACTGCACTAACTTTTCTGCATTTTCTTTTGTTCTATTCGCAACTGTTACTCTGCGAGCTTTTTCTTTCGCAAAAGCAGCTACAATTGCTCTGGCTGCTCCCCCGGCTCCTAAAAGTAAAATGTCAATATCCTTACAATTAATACGATGTTTTTTTATAGGATCTAAAAATCCATCCATGTCAGTGTTGTATCCTGTTAATTTTCCATCATCATTTATCACAGTATTTGTTGCTCCAATTGTCTTACAGTCTTCGTTAAGACCATCAAGGAGTTTCATCATTTCTATTTTATGAGGAATGGTGACGTTAAATCCTGCAATTTTGATTGTTTTCAGTGCTTCGATTCCAGCGGCAAGTTCCCCTTTTGGAATTCTATATGCTATGTAAGATGCGTCGATTTTTAACGCATTAAACGCAGCATTGTGTATGTTAGGTGAAAGAGAATGATTAATTGGGTCTCCTATTACTGCAAAAGTTTTTGTCATAATCAATTTGTCAGTTCAGGAACGATTTAACTTCATCTAGGCTGAACTGGCCCGGAGCTACTGGTCTTCCAAGAGTAACGTATGTGTAAGGGCTTCCAAGATAGATGCATAGAATTCTTGAGAACCGACCATAATCTCCCATCGCAAAAGCAATCAGATTGATATCTGAAACGGACTTGTAAAGGGAAAGAACTTTTGCAGAATCACTGATAGTTCTGGCTGTGGTAACTATTTTGACATTCTTTGAATATCTTCTAATTTTCTTTGCCTGTGTATTTAGGAAATTCAGAGAAGGAGTCTTTTCAAAGTCATGCCATGACACGAGAAGATCAGTTTTTGAATTCTTTAGATAGCGATGCAAATTGCTTGACTTGCTTATAGCGGTATATTCCACATCAAGTAAAAATGGACTATATTCTGAAATTAGTTTTAAAATAGAGATTCTACTATTTTCTTTGCCAGAAAACTTCCCCCCCTCCTTAGCCAGTCTGAGGGTACATACGCATCTCTTCAAATCTTTCTTGACTAGCTCTAACGCGTCAGGAACTTTGTTTGGATCAAGAAAATCGAATCGTATCTCAGCTAAAT
>JBHIDF010000008.1:0-17378 GCA_046759945.1 Nitrosopumilaceae archaeon | reverse complement strand
TCTGGGAAACGGTACTAGAAAAAAACTCTGAAGAACGTCAACATTTTGCAGGTGAAAAGGTGATAACAGTCATAGATTCACGTCAAGCCAGACTTCAAAAAATAATTACAACGTTGATGAAACAATTCAAATCCGAACCCAACGCGTATGTTCATCTTGCATACGAATCGGTCACGTTAAGCACAGAAACTGCGAAATCTTTAGGATTGGATACGGAAAAACAAGTTCAGATGTCAGGACGAAGAGGAATTTATGTAAACGCAGATTCCGTACTTGATAATTTGCGGGATAAAGCTTACACAGAAGCAAAGAAACGAAATGAGGATCTTGAAGAATCAACTCTAGCTGAGATTGCCGAACAAGTAGCTGTTGGCACGCTTCGATACGAGATGGTAAAACAGGATCTTGACAAAATAATCACTTTTGATCTGAAAAAGTCTCTAAGCTTGGAAGGAGATACGGCATCGTACATTCAATACGCTCATGCAAGAGCAGGGAGGATTCTAGAAAAAGCAGGAAAAGAACCGGATTTTGATCTCCTTAGCGGTCCTTTTGAAACTCCTTACGAAATTAACCTGATAAAAGGAATAGGTAAACTTGATATTCAAATCGAGGACGCCGCAAATAATCTTTCACCAAAAGTCATCGGCCGTTACTGTTACGATTTAGCGATGATGTTCAATGCATTTTATGAACATGTAAAGGTTCTAGTTACTGGGAAAGAGTCCTTAATGAATTCTCGACTATGCTTAGTACACTGTTTCAAAGAAACTCTTGCAAAAGCTCTTGACATACTGGGAATTCCGGCCCTCAACAGAATGTAAGAACCTAGTTTACGTGAGTTTATAATAAACTAGACTTTTCTTATTTGACTAGTGAAAAAAATAAGACAGAATTCCTATGTTTTGTTTTTTTTTAACAATTCAAAAAATTGGCTGATGAAAATCTCAAGAAAACAAAAATTTCACACTCACCTTGGAATAATAAATCATGAAGATGCGCTTGGGAAGGAGTACGGTTCTGTCATTAAAACAAACAAAGGTAAGTACGTCTTTCTGCTAGAGCCTACAATACATGATTTTGTAATGAAAAGTCATCGTAGCACACAAATCGTATATCCAAAAGATCTTGGGTACATTGCAGCTAGATCTGGGTTACAAAGCGGACATAAGATCGTAGAAATAGGCACAGGAAGCGGTTCTCTTACAACGTTTCTTGCAAGTATAGTAAAACCAAGGGGACATGTTTACACTTTTGATGTCGAGCCGAAGTTTATGGACATTGCTCGGCAGAATATTGAGAAAGCTAATATGACAAGATATGTGACGATGAAAAAACTTGACATCAAAAAAGTAAAGAAGGTTCCAATCATCAATGCTGACCTTGTAGTAGTTGACTTGGGTGATCCTTGGAATGTTGTTCTACAGACAAGGAAGATTTTGAAAGGAAGTGGCGCCTTTATAGCTATATGTCCCACCATGAATCAGCTTGAAAAAGCTGTTTCTAGCCTTCAACAAAACAAATTTTGTGACATTGAATGTACCGAACAAATTTTAAGAACAATCGAGGCAAGAGAGGGGCGAACACGACACTCATTTCGTGGAATAGGTCATACTACTTACTTAGTTTTCGCAAGAAAGACCAAATAAAGAAAGTTTATTGAATCAAAAATGAAGACTGATGCTGTTGACCCATAAAGTTCTTCAGCCTTCTGACGTTAGAAAGTTTGTTCCGCCAAGACAAGTCAGCTCTAGAAAGGGAGAGAATGGAAAGGTTCTCGTGGTTGGTGGTGGATATCTCTATCATGGTGCACCAATTTTAGCATCTGTTGCCGCGTTGCGGTGTGGAACGGATCTGGTTTATACCTGTGTTCCAAAAATAAACGTCCAAGCAACTCGTGCAATATCTCCAAACCTCATCGTAATACCACTTGTGGACTCTAAGCTAACCCGAGGTGCAGTTAGAAAACTCTTAGGAATCGTACCAAAGGAGCTTGATTCAGCCACAATCGGCATGGGTCTTTCAATAAAAGATGTGGAGACTCTCAAACTTCTCATCAATGAGCTTTTGGATAGAGACGTACGACTATCGCTAGACGCAAGTGCATTGATTCCAGGTGTGTTATCTATGTTGGCCAACAAAAATGTTGTAGTGACTCCGCACGTAGGTGAATTCAAAAGGCTATTCGGCTCTCTACTTCCTGAATCTAAAAAAGAAAGAATTTCACTTGTTGAAAAGCACGCAAAGGAGAGTGCCGTTACTATACTTCTAAAGGGTGAAACAGACATTGTATCTGACGGCCGTAAAACTTTTCTTAACATAAAGAAGATTCCTGCCATGACAGTGGGCGGAACAGGAGATGTCCTGTCAGGCCTCGTGGCCGGCATGCTTGCAAAAAATCGAAATACGATAGAATCTGCTACTGCAGCAGTATATTTTAACGGCATGGCCGGAAAGCTGGCACAGAAAAAATACGGCCTACACATGGTCGCAACGGATCTCTTAGAGTTTATTCCTGCTGTTATGAAGCCATTTGACAAGATAAAGCGATAACCATGAATCAGAACCTAAGGCACGTAGACCAGCACATGAAAGGACTTGTTTCTGATCTCCGTCTTTTAATAAGACAGCCAAGCGTCTCGGCAAAAAAAGAAGGTCTTGAAGAATGTGCAAAACTAGTTCGTAAGATAATGAAAAAGTCCGGAATAAAATCAGAACTTCTCCTACTAAAAAAAGGAGTTCCGCCCGTAGTGTACGGTGAAGTGAAATCCAAGCAAAATCCAGACAGGACCCTTTTGTTTTATAATCACTATGATGTTCAACCTGTAGAACCACTTGATTTGTGGAACGACAAACCCTTTAGTGGAAAGGTACAAGGCAACAAGATATTCGGACGTGGTTCTTCTGATGATAAAGGAGAACTAATCACACGAATAAAGGCAGTAGAATCTTTCTTGAGTACAAAAGGTGATGTACCATGCAACATAAAATTTGTAGTGGAGGGAGAAGAGGAGATCGGAAGTGAACACATTGAATCATACCTAAAAAAATATCGAAAAAAACTTGAGTGCGATGGGGTAATATGGGAATTTGGATATGTTGATTCTAAAAAAAGACCAATAATCAGTCTTGGTATGAAAGGACTACTTTACATAGAACTTTCTAAAAAAGAGTCAGTTCGTGACGTACATTCTAGTCTTGCAGTAATTATTAAGAACCCAGCATGGAGATTGGTCGAAGCAATCAAGTCTTTACGAAATGCTGACGGAAAAATACTAGTCAAGGATTGGTACAAAGACGTAAAACCCCTCACAAGAAAGGAACTGAAACTAATCCAGTCCGAACCCTTTGATGAAGCTGGACTAAAAAAAGAATACGGAATAAAAAACTTCGTTGCAAACAAAAAAGGTAAGCTTGCGAAGAAGGCATTAGTAGCAGAACCAACGTGTAACATCGCTGGTTTTGTTTCTGGGTACACAGAGCAAGGTGCAAAAACAGTTCTTCCCGGAAACGCGCTAGTAAAAATTGATTTTAGATTAGTCCCCAATATGGAACCTAAACAACAGCTTGCTAGGTTAAGGCGTCACCTTAAGTCAAAAGGATTCGGTGATCTAAAGATGACCGTCTTTCATGGCGAAGCTCCCTCAAGAACTGATATTTCAGATCCTTTTGTCCGCCAGGTAAAAGAAGCAGCAGATAAAACCTATGGGAAATCTATTCTGAGTCTTTCCTCTGCCGGGACAGGTCCTATGTATGCATTTGCACAAGTATTGAAGGTTCCCTGTGTGTCGATCGGTTGCACCTATATCTACTCTCGAATTCATTCCCCAAATGAGTTTGCAAGACTGGACCTCATCAAAAAAACCACAAAATGTATGTGCCTTATTTTAGAAAAGTTCGGTAAAACATAGAAAGAACTTTATTCTGTTCTTCAACCAAATGGATTATGGCTTATTTTGAGTACATGCCTGGAGCGACTGCGGTTGGTTTAAAGTATGATGGGGGAGTCGTTATGGCTAGTGAGAGGAGAATTGCTTATGGAAACTTTCTTGTAAGCAAATCTACAAGGAAAACATTTCCGCTAACTGACTACGTTGGCGTTACCTGTGCCGGTCTTGTTGCAGACATGCAGATTCTTACTTTACAGATGAAGGCACTTGCAAAGATTAGAAAAATGGATATCAAACGAGATGTTCCTCCAAACTCGATAGCAAAGATGATGTCATCTCTCATGTATGAAAGAAGATTCTTTCCATTACTTACCATGGTAATCGTAGGCGGTGTTATCGACAAGCCTGGCATTTTCACGTTGGATCCGATAGGCTCTGTTCTTCCAGATGATTACGCCGCTGTGGGAACAGGCGCTGAAATGGCACTAGGAGTTTTAGACAATGGTTTCAAAGAGGGTATGGCAGAAAAAGATGCAGTAGACTTGGCCTTGAAATCAATTCGTTCTGCGGTAATGAGAGATTCCGCAAGTGGGGATGGAATTGATGTTCTGGTCATAGACAAAAAGGGTTGTCGAGAATTCACCGAAAAAAATTAACTACTCTTTTATCTCCTTTCTAGCTTCCCAAAACTTATCTGAAATATAGTGCATGGTTTTAACTACCTCTCCCTTTGTAGATGCTTCTGCATCCGTACTTGATAATAGGGATTTCCCAGTTGCGAGGTATTTGTTCTGCGACTCTTCCACTACGCATACAATCTGACTCTTTTCAAATTCCGAAAACCTTGTGATACCAGGTCTCATTACGTTTGCACCGTTACACACAAACTTTACTGCGCCCATATCTACTACAACTCTTGGGAATTTCTCGAGTAAGGAAATTTCAGACAAGAGTGGTAAGTAAGTCTCTCCAGCCTTTATTGCAACAAGACTGTTACCAGTGATTATTGTGTCCTTATCGGTTATCTCGTAAACCTTGAGATTTTTTATTTTTGGCAACTCAATTTTCCACTGTGAAGACATTGCCTTTAGCATTGCGGCAGTCTCGCTCTTTGACACTAGGTTTGCTTTCAATGGCTTGACATTCCGTGTCTTATTTCTAAAAGGTCTCGTAGTATAGAACTAGCTGTTTCCATCCCACCGGCGCCACTACCAATTACCGTCTGTTGTCCGGAATGCTCTGACCGAAACGTAATCGCATTCAACGTACCGTTAACACAGAGCGGATCATCTACGGATATCTCTTTTGGTCCTACCACTAGTTCCTTGTTACAGGAAGCAATCAACTTTACGGCACAATTTTTTGCAGCTGCATTTTTTATGTCTTCGGTAGTGACATCACGGATACCTACGCGGTTAATATCTGGCATGGTAACTTTCATGTCCATGATCCAATTTGCAAGAATGACTAATTTTGCAGCCGCATCTAGCGCATCGATGTCAAGGGATTCATCTGCTTCGACAAAGCCTTGCTTCTTGGCATCGGCCAGAGCAGATTCAAAAGTCATGCCACTTGACATGTTTGTAAGAATGTAATTGGTGGTTCCATTGAGAATTCCCTCAAAGGAAGTAATTCTTTCTCCTCGCAAGTTATTTTTTGCATAATCTAAAATCGGTGTGCCACCTCCAACTGTCCCACTAAATCTAAGCATTACCCGATTATAGATTGCAAGCTCCATCAAAGAAGGAAACGCGAGTGCCAAAGGTCCTTTATTTACTGTAATGACATTCAAGCCAATTTTCATAGCTTCGGTGACGTGAGTCATTCCGGGTTCTGCATCCTTATAGTTGCTACTAGTAGCCTCAACGAGGACATCCGCATCTAAACTAGTAATCATGTTGACTACATTTAGGTTGTTTTTTTTGTGTTGGTATTTTCTCACTGTCCCGTGTTTCTTTTTTACTTCTAGTAAGCGATTCAGATCCAAACCTGATGAATCTACTGCAGTCCCCCTTCTGTCGTATACTCCTACTATTCTTGGCTTGAGGCCATACCGCGCGTAAAGATCTTCGGTCCTAGACAGCAACAGCTTAGCGAGACTTTGACCTACTACACCAAAACCACACAATACTATTCTCAATATCAGAGAAGATTTCACTAGAATCAATTAATATTTTGTTAAATCGAAACGGGGGAGAACGTTATTAGCATATATGCTGTTTCCAGATCTTTAGTAGTCTACAAGGAATAATGAATACCGCAACATAATAGTCACCAATAGCTTCTTTTGGTATTTGCAATGTTCGAAGACCTTTGGCTAATACCACTTGGATTCATCGCAGGGATTCTAGGTTCTGTAATAGGACTTGGAGGTGGAATTATTGTAGTTCCTATCTTGACATTTTTCGGTTTTCCTCCCACCCTTGCTGCAAGTAACAGCCTTTTTGCAGCATTTAGTAATGCAATTGCATCAACAGCGTCCTACGCAAAACAGAAACGAATTGAGTATGCTTTAGGATTAAAGCTTGGTCTGTTATCAATACCTGGTACTATATTAGGCGCATTTGTCTCCAGCGACATTACCCCCTCCTTATTTAAGATCCTATTTGCCTTGATCCTAATTGCATCAAGCGCATACATTTTTTTGAGTAAAAGAATAGAATCCAAAAGTCACAATCTTACAAAACAAGTAATCGTTTTGGTAATAACTGCCAGCTTTTTTGCAGGAGTGATATCTAGCCTATTTGGAATTGGAGGAGGCATAATCTTTGTTCCTCTCATGGTTGTAGGAATTGGGTTATCAATGAAATTTGCAGCACCGACCTCACAACTCATTTTACTTTTTGCTTCAGGATCTGGCATGATAACGCACGCGCTTCTCGGACACGCAGACTTTTATCAAGCATCCCTCCTCGCGACAGGTGCGTTTGCGGGCGGTCTACTGGGAGCCAGATTATCTCTTGAAATTAAAGAAAAAGGTCTTAGAATTATGGTATCTATAGTGATGTTTGTAGCTGCGGCTAAACTATTTATTGATTCACTAGAGGTTCCTTTTTGATCTGATACAAGTTTCGTTTTGCAACAACGACAAGGTCACCATTTTCCTTACTCCCTTCAAAGTCTACGGCTAGGAGACCAAACTCCCTAGATGACTCAGTTTTTTCAGATATTTTGAACTTCATCCTAAGTTTCTCACCTGCATAAAGAGGTTTTAAGAATCTAGCATGTCTATTTTTCCATGACGGTTCACCATCCATACCATAGAGTATCAACAGATTACCATACATTTCATGCAGCCTAGTAAATTCACCTTCTAGTCTTGCAAGAATTGCTCTTCCAGAAATTATTTTATAGTTTGCATTTTTTTGTTTTTCCAGAAACACATTCTTTATTCCAGAAAAAATAAGATATCTTTCCTGATCTTCTGAAGAAATTTCACATTCTGCAAAGTATTCATCACCCACCTTAATCTCCGAAAATTTTTTCACAGTGTTCTGGCTTCATCAGGATAGAAGATCACTTCTGAATTAGAGCTTGCCTTATCGGAGGCGAAATAGTTTATCGCATCTAAAATTTTCTTGTTGTTAGGTTCTTTTCCGGTTATGCTGCCTGGAAGTACGAGAAATAATCTAACATTTGATTTCAGTACATCACTTAACTCTTGATTCACTGTTGTAGCGAATGGTCTGAGTGCCCCGCGGAAGACCTCAACTTTTGCCCTCTCAGATTCAGAAATTTTCGGACCAGTGGGCAGATCGGGACCTATTATTACAACCGAACCGGATTTTCCTTTAAAAAGACGAGGGTCTTTTCCTCCTCCCGGTACGAAGAGATTTAGTGATTTTTGTGCTACGATGCCTGGCACGTTTACAAATTTATCAACCAAGTCATCCCATCGGGTTCTTGGCAATTCTATCAGTTTTGTCATTTGTGGAAGCTTTCCGGTTAAATGCACCACTGTTGACACTGCACCTGAGTTTTTTGCTGTATTGAACCCTTTCTCAAGCTCAGTGGGGTTTGTCAAATCTACGACGTGAGAATGAAATTTTTTGCTGATCACTTCTTGATCCTGTTTTGAAACATTCTTAGAAATCAAGCATACTACCCTACCACCATTTTTTTCTATCTCATTGGCAAGATATTCCACCCTTTCAAGGTCTCCCTTATCGGTAGCATCTATTGTAAAAAGAAAAACTCTCGAGTCAAAATCTGGTTGGTGCATTGACGGAATAATTGATGTAATATGAGGCTTTACTGGATAGAATACTCTATCACCAGGAATGACTCTACCGTTAATCATTTTCGAAATTTCGTCATCGCACAAATTCATGACCATTTCTGCTACCTGAGACTGTGACAAAAACTGTTCATCAGAAATCATCTTGGACGTGTTTCGCTGTATCTTTTCAGCAATTGTCTGTACTTTCGATAGCAGATCTGAAAGTGTTTTTGTTAGTCTTTTTATCTCACCCTCGGATTGATTTCCTTTTGTTTTTGCAAGGTTCTCTGCTGCACTTTTGATTCCCTCACTGATAGTTTCTTCTTTTTCACCTAAAAGGGGAATAATTTGTTTGGTGGCATTTTCTACTTCTTCAGGAGTTAGATTTTCAAAACCGGACACCCGCATAAACTCTGAAGCTGCTTTAGGGTAGACTGTTTTGTAAATTCTGTCAGAATGAACAGGACCAGGGTTTGTTGCAATTGACAGAACACCGCTATCCTTTAGCTCCCATGACATTGCTTCTGCAAGTCTATTTTTTGCTCCCTGTGAAGCAGTGTAGGGACTTCTGAATCTGTATGGTCGTTGTTCCAGGGGTCTTTCTTCTGTAAAGAAGGTAGAAATTGTGATTAATTTAGAGCCAGGCTTCATTACCGTCAGCGCTTGAGTTGACGTCCAGAAAGTTCCAGTAAGATGTATCGCCACCGTACTCTTGAACTCGTCAATTGGTGAGTTTGCGAAACAGGTTACAGGCCCTGATACTCCCGCATTATTGACTACAATGTCTACGGTTACATTCGATTTCTTTAGCGAGTTGAACATGGATGTAATACTCTTTTCGTCGCTGACATCGACCCCCGGGAAAATTTTTACAAAAGCGTTGCTTTTGACCTTATTGAATGTTTGTTGTAAAATTTTTGCTGTCTCCTCGAGCGGCTCTTTTCGCCTACCCAGAACGATAACACTTGCACCGTTTTCAGCAAATTTCATGGCAATTGCTTGACCTATACCAGTACCGCTTCCTGTAATTACTACTACCTTGTCTTGGAACTTCAGCATCGACAAACCGCATTCATAAGAAACTAAGAATTTTTTTCCTTGCGATTTTTATTTTCTCCTGCCTTGATACTATTTCCAAGCATAAACCATCCCAAAATCACAACTGCTATGCCACCTATTGTAAAACCTACGAACTTTCTAATTTTTTCAAACTTTGACATCTATATTGTCATATTTGGCGATCATCTTTAAGGATTTCATAACTTAGAAGACTATTGTTGACTGTTACCGGTACAGCTACAATGTTTTGACCAATGGACAACACAGCCTATCAGCCAGTGATCCTTACATCCACAAATCAAACATTTTTTTCCCATTTGAGATATAACAAAGACATTTCATCAGTTATAACTCGAATGGGGCCCGTATTTTGAGTTGAGTGCCTTAAGCCTCTTCCTCGAAAGATTCTGAAGTTTCAATGTCGAATTCCAGTTCTTTTCCCAACCCAATCCACCATTCTGCTGCTTCAGGCATTATTTCCTTCATTGTTCATGGGGATCCTTGTTTATAGATCTGTCGATTAACTGACGAATCGGCTCTTGTTACAATTTGAGAATAAAATTTGACTAAGATCTTGGAAAGCTCTGTAAAATTTAGATTTTTAAGCTTTAGCCAAATTGATAAAATCTTTATTTTAGGGCAACTTCACCTTCTGACCTGTATGCATGATTCAGAATCAGATACATTTGTGCTAAAAACCAAGACTGAACAGTTCTGTGATATACTAAAAGAAATAGGCGTTGAAGCAGCAGCGAAAGAAATTGCCACTGATGAAGTTGAAAACGGTGATTATTATAGCAGATATTTTGCACAAGCTCCTCGTATGGTCACAAACAAAGGTTGTGTAGAAGTAAAAAACTCCAACATCGACGTGGTTCAGATAATTCAAAAAGGTTGAAACAGAATGCAGGATCCAAATCCACTACCATGGGGGACACAGGACCGTTATCAAGCTCATTTCATAGTTCGCACAAAAAAAAGTACGGGTGATGATTATGTTGCAAGGACGAAGATCACCACCCACGGACATTTTGGCTCTAAAAAGGTTACAGATGTAAAATGGGTAGGAGGGAAAATGGCGGACATTCTAAATGAAGACACTCAACTTGCACAAATGATCTTAAGACAATCAGTAAAGGATACCAGTATTTGGGTAGATCCGACGAAAAGTTGTGTCAGAATCTATGGAAAATGGAAAAATGGTTATGATTTTGGAATTTCAAAAGAATTATTTGAGATTTATGAGAGGATAGCCTCTCACGTAAAAGAATCTTAGGCTCTCCACCAGTCAAGTGCAAGATAATCTACGTTTTCTTTGCTTCCTGGAATCGCTAGAATGAATTGTTTTCTTACTGTTGTAGCTAATCTTCCCGCCAAGACGACTCCTGTTGAGGTGATGGTATCACGCCTATTGTATACTTGAACCAAGTATGGTGCATGATCAATCCCCGGTCCCTTCTGATAAACGGCAAAATCGCATCCAAATTTGATTCCTGGATTTACAATGTATCCTTTGTCTCTAAAATTTTTGTAAACAACGTACTTTTTATCAAAATTGTGATATTCCTCTTTGCAAATATTTTGCATATTCTTTTCTGTGATTTTCTTTTTTCCTTGGTAGATCTTGATTTTTGATTTCTGCATTAGGTAATACCCTTCTATAAGATCAAGAATAAGGGGAACGTTTATCTCATCAGATTTTGGTTTTGCAATTCCAACTGGTTTTCCGTAGTAACCTTGTGCAAAAAGATCTTGCGAATCCTTGACGTTCCATACAACGATTCTATTTTCGATTAGTTCGCCCTTCAAATTATAAACTCAAGGTCAAAAGAATGAATGAATCAGAAATCTCTAGGCATTTGTCAGCCATTTCTTCTACGCTTTCTATGACATCTTTTAAAAGCAGCAACTCTTTTGTGTTTGATACCTCATTAATTACCTTGATTGTGGCCTCACGATATTTGACATCTATGTCTCGTTCTATCGTTTGTACCTCTTGTATAATATCGATCGCATTTCCAGGATTTGTGTTAAGGCTTCTTACGACTTCGTTTAACTTGTAAATTTCGTCTACTACAAGATTGATTAATACAGTAAGATCTTTGTCTAGTTTTGCACTCTTGAGTGTTGTTGCTTTGATGTTTGAGAGTTTAAAAGCAATTCCGTTGATATAGCCAGCGATTTCATCCATTGCATATGCGGTATGCAGTATGTTTTCTCTATTCATTATGAGACCACCAACGTCTGCTACTTCTCGGGTAATCTTTCGGCGCAAGTTCTCTACCTCGTCCTCTATACTCTCGATTCTCTCTATGGTCGCCTTTATCTCAGATTTGTCTTTTTTTATGATAAGTGATGGTAGAGTTGCAAGATCCCTCTCTGCGTTCAGAATCCTGTTTACCTCGTCTTGCAAAACAGCAATTGCTTTTCTTTTAGCCTGTACCTCCAACTCCCCACTATACATGCTAGTGGTCTATTTTGGTGGAGGTAATTAATTCTTGCGAGAATTATGAGAGAGTCAAGCACCGTCAGAATCTTGCTGTTTTATGTTCGTCTTGAATTACTTTTTTCTGTCCATTGTATAGTGAGATTACTTCCTGATCAGTAGATGCATTCTCGGGGCTTTTCTCGAATCTTATTCTTCCCGTAAACTTGGGAAATCGAAGTGCAAGACCACTACCTTTTCTAATAGCGTCCTTGGCAGTATTGTGGACTGGACTCAAAGTTATCTCTGATGCAACAATCTCAATCACAAGTTCGGGCTCAAACCAAACGTCAGCTTCCATATTGCTTTCAACCCTAGGATTTTTTTTGAGCGTTACTTTGTTTGAGAGTATTTGATAGAACTGGTCCAAGTTTTCATCAGTAAAGCCAGTACCAACCTTACAAATGCTTGGAAACGTATCATCTGCATCGTTATATGTAGCAAGTAATAACGTACCGTATTTACCAGTTCTTCGACCCTTTCCAAAAAAAGCTCCGATGACAACAAGATCTAGACTATCGCCTAGCTCATTCCTATACTCTCTTTTAAGCTTGAGCCAGTTGCTACCCCTTGCTCCAGCCATGTATGCAGCATCGAGCATCTTTAGCATCAGACCTTCACAACCCGAGCTAATGGCATTTTCTAAAATTTCCTCAATTCCGTTATCGGTCTTTACAATAGTCATTGGTACGAGCCTTGCAAACGAATCTTCTTGTAATATTTCTTCAAGCCTTCTTCTACGTTCTTTATAGGGAATATCCAGACAACTTTTGCCATCGATATACAAAATATCGAAGAAGTTGACACTGATAGGATATTGCAAAACAGCCTTTGGCACCTTGTATTTTCGTCTTCTATGCATGAGTTCTTGGAAAGGAAGGAATTCTCCGGTGCCCTCGTTTATTGCTACTGCTTCTGCTTCCAGAATCACTTCTTTTACCTTTAACGACTTGCCAATTCTCTCAACAATGTCTGGGTAGTAACTTGTAATATCTTCCAAACTTCGCGAGTAAAGCAAAACTTTCTGTCCCTGCAGATGAACTTGTACTCGTTCTCCGTCAAGTTTGTATTCTACTGCAAACTCTTTTCCCATCCTCTCATGAGCTTCCTCTGGACTTTTTGCTCGCTCTGCAAGCATTGGTCTAACAGGCCTAAAAATAGAAACTTGAAAATTTTTCACTCCACCAAGACCATCTTTTGCAATCACCTCAGCAACTGTTCCTAAATCGCTTGAAACGTTATAGGCACGTTCTAGTTCTGTTCTGTTTTCTTTTGAAGCTGTGAATGCTATGGCAAGAGAATCCATAATCGTGTTATCAGCAACTCCTAATCGTAAAGATCTAGTCATTATTTTCAGGATAAACCTTGCCTCGGTTGGACTGGCGTCATTTAACAGACTTGATATGTATTTCATTTTCATGTCTTGGGATCGTGCGCCTTGGAGTTTTGCAATTTTGAATAATGTGTCATACACTCTTTCCACAGTGATCTGTTCGGCAAGAAATGTTGTTTGAGTTTTTTGCTGCAAAATTTTTGAAGCTGTCTGACCCAAGTCTCCACTTTCTTGATACTCTTTTTCAATTTTTTTAACTGGAATTCCGGCAGATTTTGAAATAGCTTTTATTGCAATTTTATCAGCGATGCCAAGCTCTACCCCTTCATAATCTGGCCTTAGTTTTCCTTGTAAAAGATATGTAACACGAGATATGACTTCGGGTGGAGTAATTTCGAGAAGTTTTACTAAGTGCTGTGTCAATTCCAATCGTTTAGTAGTACTTTCCATCATCTCAAAGGTATCAGCTACATGAGAAAATTTCATGTTGAACTTTATGGTTTCCGAAATAAAAGTTTGGAGTTATCTTGGTGACTAATTCGTATGGCTCACTTCATTCGTTTTTTCCGTCTTTTCTTTTCACGTCGTCTGATCAATATCCCAAAGATTGCGCCAAGAGGTATCCCAATTATTGTTCCTATGCTAACGTAAGGCGCCAAAAATATTCCACCTATCCAAATTCCGCCATCAGTTGTTAGTTCCATGAACGTTCTAGGCCGCAAGAGCAATGATACAGTTGTTGAATCAGTTTTTTCTTTCCCAACGTCGTCTATGTATTTTACAATGATTTGGAATGGAAGTTTGTGTTCAGTAGCTATATTGTTTTGAGGAGTAGATAGTTGTGCCTGTATCGAAATTGGAACGTTTCTTTCGAGAGAGGAAAAAGCATGCAAAGTTTCTCCACGAAATTTAATATCTTTTGGAGGAATGATTTGCACGGTGACATCATTAATTTCTATGTCTTCTGATGTTATCTCTACTTCAAATGGAAACTCTGCGTTGGGAAAGATTGATTCTGGCCCTTTTGTTGCAATACTGACGTGTGGCTGCTCTTTGACCAAAATAGGTATTGCGATATTTCTCAACGAAGGATCAGGGGATGGCGTTTCAACATCTGCAAGTTCATGACTGTACAGAAGGTTGATGAATTGAGTTCCAATCGAAGCATCTGAGAGGACTTTAAAATCAAATGTGGTTCCGTAAGAACTCTCACTAGCTAACCTATCTATCCTCATCTCGGTATTAGATAAGGGAGCAATTGACTTGCTAGCATTTGTAAACACAAGAATCACGTTCTGCTTCTCCTCCCAGCCGTTGTTTTGAATATAAACTGAAATGGAGAACTCCCGCCCAATGACTACAGAGTCTGGATATGTGATTTCCAAGTCAACGCCTGCATGCATGTTTTGTTTAACAATTTCAGCATCAGCCGTCTGTGAAAAAATGATAGATCCTACTGATAAAACAAAAAGCAAAGCCATCATCATGACTTTCAAATAAAAATCACCATCATACTTAGGGTCTTGACAGTAAAAAGATGTTGTGAGAACATTTTAGGGTGGTTAGAGTTTTGGTCTATTGATTTATTTTTTAAATATACCTGAAAATTGTCTTTTTTTCAGAATTTGGCAGATCCGAAACAAGAGCAAAGTTGTGAAGTGGATATGACTTTTTGTACTGTTTCATGAAGCTCCACGCTACGTCATGAATACTAAATTCCCTTCTTAGCCCCTCAATCAGACATTCGTTTCCAAACACGTCATATGCAACTACGGAATAACGCTTTGGTCTCTTATAGGGCCTGGCCCGCAGCGCCCACGTCATTATGAAAGTAAAGACTGCTACCATAATCACAAAAGCACTAGCGTCTTTGAAAAAAGTCAATACGACACCAGGTACAGTCTGTCCAAACAGAACCACTACAATATTCGAAAATGTCAACAGTACCCCCGGAACAGTCTGTCCAAACACAGCTGCTACAATATTTGAAAATGTTATCACAGCTGCTCCAGCAATCAAAAAAATCCTGAAATCTGTGAAATACTCTTTTATTTTCATATATTACTCTACAAGATGTATGCATTTAACTCTATAATTATAATTTACGGACACATTGCTCTAAAAGTGTCTCATTTTCAAAATGTAATTGATATCAATTCTATCTTGTTTTAATCGGGATCTGCATATGATTTTTTGTGCTGAGAGGCACTTCGTTGTGTTCCCTTCACAGGTTTCATCTTACTTCTAAGCATGTTGATTCTATCTTTGTATCCCTCCCCATATTCAAGCTCAGATGGGACGAGAGTGGCGGGGTGAATGAAACCTTGGCTCCTCATTGCAAGAGCTTTTTTTGTAGCAATCTCCCTGACGTAGTCCCAGTCAGGTGTTTCGAATCCATCTAAGGGTCCTATCAGCTTCCCATCATGCATGCTAAAAAGAAGAGCTTCCACTATAGGTATGCAAAAGTCAATGCTTGCGGCAGTGTTTAATTTGACTGGCATCAGTGGCATATGATGGCTCCCCCTCGTATCTCCCGCCACATAGTGTGGGTTATTAAACGCACTTCCTAATTCTTCAGTGGCGGGAAATTTTTTTTGAGTTCTTACGATGCAAATTGGATCGTCTTTTCCAACATATGTTCCTGCAATATTATGAAGTCTATCAGTTGATGCTGCAACAATAGGCTCACCATCTTTGGTGAATACTGACGAAATTACGTACCTTCCAGGATACATCAGGGCTGCCTCAAGAGTTGGTTTGTCCTCCCACATGGAGAGCTCTGCTATCTCTCCTTTCTCGACATCCATGACATTGATCTTGACTCCTTTTGCTAAAGATTTGTTAATAATTAGACCTGTATTGCTCGTCGCGTCAACAAATAATCTGTAAAAAGGATAATTGAATGCACCAGGTTCAGTTTTATCGGCAGCCAAAACAGTGAAAGCTTCGTTAGTCCTTTCTTCAAACTCCATTTCCGCTACTCCTGGACCCATTCCTTTAACGTTGCCCGAAAATGAGTCTTTGAGGAGATCTTGTCCTGCTCCATAAAGACCTTCATCTTTTGCAACTCGAGTACCTTCCTCAAAAGCTTGCCATGCAAGACCATGAATTTCTTTGTTGTCAACTCCCTTAGTGTGAATCATAACAATGTGTACGTCGTCACCACAATAACCTATGTAATAATCAGTTAACAAACCACCGCCATCCTTTGAAAGAGAAGACTTTACCGTTCTTTTAACTACTTCAAGTATGCCATCGCTTGGTCTGGTGTGGCCGCCAATCGCGCCGACATCAGCCTTGATAACAGAAATAGTAATTTTCACAATATTTTCACAAATTTCCTTGATTTATAGTATATGTAAAATTTTTTGCAATTGTCTTTGATCAAAATTCGTTGAAAAAATATCAATACAATTTCAAAAAAATCGAAATGGTAATAAAGCCCAGACGTTATCGAAATCGATATGAGTGTTAGTAAGAAGCCACACCTGAACATGATTATAACAGGTCATATCGATCATGGTAAGTCCACATCAATGGGTCACTTTCTGATGGACCTAGGAGTGGTTGATGAAAGAGCAATTGCGCAACACGCTGAGGAGTCTGAGAAGACTGGAAAAGGTGATACCTTCAAGTATGCATGGGTAATGGACAACATCAAAGACGAAAGGGAGAGAGGAATTACAATAGATCTGGCGTTTCAGAAGTTTGAAACTCCAAAGTATTTCTTCACTTTAATCGATGCACCTGGTCACAGGGATTTTGTTAAAAACATGATTACTGGCGCATCTGAAGCTGATTGTGCTATTCTTGTGCTTTCTGCGAAGGAGGGTGAACCTGATGTAGCAATTGCCCCCGGTGGCCAAGCCCGTGAACACGCTTTCCTCTTAAGAACATTGGGCGTGAATCAGGTAATTGTAGCAATTAACAAGATGGATACTAGTAATTATTCGGAAGATGCGTTCAAGACAACAAAAGATAAGGCTGAAAAGCTGATAAAGTCTGTAGGATACAAGACGGACCAAATTCCCATTATACCAATTTCTGGTTGGAAAGGAGACAACTTGATAAAAAAGTCAGAAAACATGAAGTGGTGGACTGGAAAGACATTGCTAGAAACACTTGATGACTTCAAGATACCAGAAAAACCAACAGGAAAACCCTTACGAATTCCAATCCAGGATGTCTATTCAATCACTGGTGTGGGTACAGTACCAGTAGGACGTGTCGAAACTGGAAAATTTAAGGCAGGAGCAAAAGTCATAATAATGCCATCGGGCGCACAGGGTGAAGTAAAGTCAATTGAGACACACCATACCCAGATGGAATCTGCCGAGGCAGGTGATAACATTGGCTTTAACTTAAGAGGCATAGAGAAGAAGGACATAAAGC